>DAOTAZ010000019.1:0-18848 GCA_035382965.1 Chitinispirillaceae bacterium
TCACTGGAAGGGGATTGTTTGTCCCCTTCCAGCTTTCAGATTAAAAAGCTATAAACCGTATTCCTGCCCGAATTTGCCAGTTGGACCCGGGGATTCTCTGTGGAGCATCAACAGTATTGGCATCTTTCTCATATACAATCGTGTATCTGCCCTCTTCGATCCGTTTACGCCATTTGAAACTCATCTGTTCAAATGCTACCTCTCCAAATGCCGTCATGAGGTCAGAAAGCGGGATATCGATTCCCATGAGTCCCAGAAGTCCCAGTGCAGGTGAAGATTTTATTTTGCCCTCGTAATTAACGACATCTGTCCCAGCTAACCTCGATGCCTCATAGGAGAGGGAGTTCCAGAAAAAGCCAATACCTACCCCTGTGTACATATTGAGGAGTTCCAGTATTTCAAATCTGGGCACCACCAGGACTTTAAGGCCAAATAAGCTGCTGCTGTAATTAATTGAACTGTCCCGTATGGTCGTATTCACAACATTATTGATATCTCTGATCTTGAGTTTTGGTATTCTTCCGGAATACCCGAAAGCGGCCTGAAGGGCCACGTTTTCCATCATGAAATACTGTATCCCGGCATCAAACTTGATACCCTGGCCATAATTGAAGTATTTATCTTCCCGTTCGGAAAGAGCGACATCATCATAGGTATGTGAGGAGAAAACCTGTCCTCCTGTGGGAAATCCAAAACCTAATGACGCGAAGATATTGAGGGTTTCACTGTCTTGCGCAAAAATAAATGATACGGCTGCAAGCAATAAAAAAGCGGCTTTTCTGCAATTCATAGATACTCCTTTGGTCAGGAATAAACTTTGTAATCTATCTCAGGAAAAATATTATTGTGCGACTCAAGAAGCGAAATGTAGTCGAAGTCGAACCTGTTGTTTTGTAAATCATCGTAAAGCCTCAGGAAATTGGCAATGTGTTCCTTTGTGCGTCTTTCGGCATACTGCACCATCGTGCCGGTTTTCATTATAAAAGCCCAGTCGCTTGACTCTGCAAGAAGGAGCTCACGTGCCATCTGATTGAGTACCCGCCTGACATTCTGATCCGCCTCAGGAAATCTCCTTGCGCACTCTGTCATCTTCTCTTCCATACGGTGCAGATGGCGGTAGATCCAACTGTTGCACTCGTGCAGCCATACTTCTGAATATCCTCCCTGACCCCATGAGGAGAATGCCGGTTGAACAGTCTGATTGGATGGAAAATGTTCAAGATAGTCGGAAGGGGTTACCAGGCGGATTGTATCCTGCTCGAAAGCTGTCTTACGGATAAGGAAGTTGAGCCACTCCGGACCCTCATACCACCAGTGCCCGAACAGTTCCGCATCATAGGGTGCCACAATTATCGGAGGCCGGTCCATTATGGTTCTCAGATGTTCGGCTTGTTTCTGCCGGTTGAACATGAAATTCCCTGAATGTTCAGCCGCGATTTTTATTCCCTCCTGGCGATTATAGGGCTGTTTTTCACAGTTATTGCCAGTCACTTTGTGGTACTTGATTGAAGTGTTGGTTCGTATCCCTATTGGATCGATATAGGGGGCTATGTAATCCATTTCCAGATCAAAGCCAATATCCCTGTAGAATTCACGATAAGAGGGGTGGCCGGGATAGCCTTCATGGGCGCTCCAGACAGATTTTGACGATTCCACATCCCTGCCGAAGGCAGCTACATTGGTTCCCTGACAGTAAACAGGTGCGTAAACACCGTATTTAGGTTGGGGGTCTGCATGAAGTATTCCATGGGTCTCCAGGAAGAAATAGCGGATTCCTGCTTCAGCCACGAATTTTTCTACTCCGGGATAGTACCCGCATTCCGGAAGCCATATGCCGGGTGGATTTCTGCCGAAGAAGCGCTGGTATGAGTTTACTGCTGTGATAATCTGAGCACGAACCGCTGAAGGGTTTACCTGCAGGTTGGGAAGATATCCATGGGTCGCGGCACAGGTAATTATTTCCAGGACCCCAAGATCCTGGAGGCGTTTAAAACCTCTGGTGATATCGCTGTCGTAAACGTTTTCAAACAACCGCTTGCAGAGTGTAAACCTTTCCAGGTACATTTCCGCGGTAGAATGAAACTCGGTGTTTTTTGTGCGGTCGAGTTCTTTTTCTGCAAGTTCAATGAGTTTCAGAAGTCTTGCCTGATAGCGGGTCTGCAGGAGCTCATCACTCATCATTGAACAGAGTGTAGGGGTAAGGGACATGGTGATGCGGAAAGGAACTCTGTCGTAGACCAGGTTATTGAAAATTGCCAGCAGAGGCAGGTAACACTCGGTCATTGCCTCGTAAAACCAGTTCTCCTCCAGCATATAATCGCATTCGGGATGCCTTACGTAGGGCAGATGGGCATGCAGGACAAGACTCAGAAAACCTTCAGGGTTGTTATTGCTCATAATAGGTATTCAAATGGAATCAGAAACCAGCAGATCCCAGATATGTTGAACTCTTATGGGCCTGTTTTGAGGTCCCCTTCACGGTTGATAATCCGGCAGAAAAGCTGATCAGTTTTTCTGTCGATTCCGAAAACCATTGTCTGTCAATGTTTTCGCTTACTGAATTCTGAGGCGGAGTCTGAACCGGTGTCCTTGAAAGTATAGAATATTCGCCTCTGTCTGAGAATGCACCAAATTCGAAGTGATATTTATCAGGCCGGGGCAGGCCTATGAATTGTTCATTTCTGTGGTTGTGCAGTTCTATTTGATGTGCCGGGGCACTGTTATTGCGGTGAGGTTCTTTAACGGTCAGAATGATTTTCGACCCGGAGTGGGAATCAAATCCGCTTTTTTGAGGGTTCTGGTTGGTAAATTCCCAGTAGACGAAGGAATTATGTGGATCTCTGGGCAGGATGCATACATAATCCTGGTTGTATTTTTCCGGTATCTGGGTGCTGAAACTGTAGCGCGGGGTGTTATTATTTACAGGTTTGGCCTCTGATGGTGTTATCAGATCACTATTCCTGGATTTGGAACGGGAAATTCGGGTTCCGGATGGCCTGGAGTTTTTTTGCACGCTTTTTGTTTCCAATCTGGAAACCTTGCACTGCCTGCTTGCCATCATTCTCTCCATAGGATCTCGAAAAAGCGTGCTGGATCGGTCAATAGCTGTTCTGGGCGCTCTGATACCATTTCCTGCCGGCGTTAATTCCTAAATAAATTCCTGCAAATTCTTCTGTAAAGTTCTGATACCTGCTGTCCCGTCGCCGACCATATTCCAGCACTACATCAAAAAGACCGCCACCTTCCTTGAGTGGAAGCCCTATGCCGAGAGTAAAAGCGAATTCAGAGGCTGTGGGAGCGGGTAACTGAGAGTACCGGAATCCTGCACGATATTGCATTATTTCGTGATACTTCGGAGTAAGGAGATTTGGAGCGGGAATATATTGAGTACCTATGGAGAAGCTGTATGCCCTGTCGACTTCATCGACAGTTTCTATTTCCGAGTAAAATCTGTTCCAGAGTGTAGCTTCCAGTTCCATAGCAGCCATCCATTCAGGTGTGATAATATAAGAAGCCCCGAATGCTATGGAAGGAGCTGGTTTCAGTTCATAGGTCAGGTTTTCAGTTATCGGAGCGTCTGTTTGAGGACTGTTCTCTTTGACACGTGTACCTCTGATTGTGCGTTTGTCACGTGCGTCGCTTTTGAAAACATACTGACCGCTGATTCCCAGAGTCAGATTCTGGACAGAGGACTGAATTCCGGCTCTGATGCCATTTCCGGTAAAACCAGTGTTAGTGGAATCGATAAGCGTATCGCTGAGGAATCCTTCAGTTTTTTTGATAAGGGAGGTCTGATTGTTGAAATAGACCCTCTGATAGCCAAGTCCTATCCTTGCCCATTTTGTGATTGAGACACCCACCCCAACTTGCCAGCTATACATTCCACCGCTTCTTACAAGTGCCAGGTCCTCTTCTATCTTATCATCACCCAGCGGGTAGGTTCTGGCAAGCCTGAACTTCATGTCAGTATCTGTCTGCTGATTGTAGGAAAACCCTAATGCTCCAATCATTCCCAGCGGGAAAGAGAAAGAGAGCAGCCTGGGACCGAAGCCTGCATGGTTGCTCCTTTTATCATCCTCGTAGATATTGAGCAGGCTCAGTGAGAACGCGGCATTGAAGACCGCACGATTCATCGTTCCAAGGTTTGCCGGATTGTCAACCATTCCGAAATAATCATCGGAAACGCCTGTTCCGGCTCCGCCAAGGGAAAGAGAGGGACCGCTACCGCTTTGTAAAGGTAAACCGAAGGGGTATTTGAGTCCCAGAACAGACTGAGAATAGACGCATGCCGCAAGCGACAGGATTACTACTGATGAAAACAGCTTTTTATTGATCATGATATTTTTCTGCTATTTGATTGTTGTCAGTACTGCATTGAATACAGGCTTTTTCCATATAACCTTTTCCCAGCTCATATCTGATGATTTACTGATCTGAAGGTAGAGAAAAACTGTAGACGGGCGTTTTGATCTGTATTTCTGGAGATGTCTGTCCGCGTAGAGGATCAGTTTCTTTTTCAGCCTTCCTTTACTGTCTTTCTCGATTTTGAATTCAAATGACCTTGAAAAGAATAGGGAATCCAGTTCGGAGCCATCCTGAATCAGATTGTCGGAGATATAGTGCCTTACGGCAAAGGTAGTATCTTTTTCCTTATCGAAATTGATATGTGTTTCGGGTATGATATTAAAACCAGCGGAAAGGATTTCATCGAAGCCGCTTGTACTCATTGTATCCCAGAGAGAAGAAATGTCGATTTTAAAAACAGCAGTTCGTCCAGAGACATTTGAGGAGACGGGTAGTGCCTTCTGTTCATCGATGTTCTCATCCTGCGCCACGTAATTGAAATAGGATGGCTTTATGGAGTCGGTAATTGTAGATGTATCTCTGGTAAGTGTGATTCTCATCAGAGGCTGTGACAGTCTTATAAAACTCGAATCATCTTCGTTATAAAGACAGAAACTGAATGTTTTTGCTTCCAGGGAATCGTAACAGGTGTCTTTGCAGCCTTTATTGTCGCCGCATTTGTCATAGCATTCTTTCAGTGCCAGGCAAGCTGAAAAAATCTCAGAGACAAGCTTATCATCATTTATTTCAACAGAGAGCCGGTTTTCTACTGTGCTGTCAGGTGCCAGTTCACCGATAAGTTTTCCTTCAGGAGTAATAGATGAGCGTGAGAATTTTTGATCCTGAGCGCATTGATAGAGAGAGAGCTTCAGGTTTTTGAATGCAACGGTTCCATAATCGAGTGTGTCAAAAGTGAGAGATATGGAGACAGGTTCATCACCGAGTTCAAAGCGGGCCCCTGCATTTTTGTCGATGGTGAATTCAGTATAGCCGGAGGTGATGTAACCGTCTTTTGATCCGGCGGCTATGAGGCCGGGGTGAATGCCAAAACTGGTGCCATTTTCGTCCGGAATGCTGAAAAAACCAGTAACTATGCTTTCGTTTCGTGAAAAAGTTCTGAAATTCTGGTCTATATTGACAGCGGATGGATTAGTGCTGCTGATGATATCTCTGCCCAGGCCGGTAGTGTCTTCAAGACCCGAGCACGATAGAAGCAACGCCAGAGCTATTAAACTAAAGATTTTCCTCAAAATATTGCACCTGCCGGAGACTGTTAAAGTGAGTTATGGTACAGCGGGTAAGTACCTGTGATATGAATAAATAAAATAGGTTTGAGAGGTCAGGTAAGTCAAACCATTCTCAATGTTTCTTTGTAAGTGTTTTTTCACGGAATCGGCTTTTAGTTTACCTGTATATTAAGTATTTTTCGTTTGAGAGGGGAAGCTTTCAGAAAAGCGGCTGATTCAGTGACTTAGACTGACAGGTCTGGATTCAGGTCTGTCCTGCTTAAATTTATGGATACTCACCAGATCAAAAAACCTTCCGAATGCAATATCCTTGTTGTAGATGACGAGGAGATTATCTGCGATGTTCTGGAAGAGGCTCTGGAGCCTTTTTACAAAGTCACTACCTGCACAAGCGGCCGTGAAGCCTTAACTCTGATAGAACAGAATGAATTTGATGTTGTGGTGACCGATCTTAAGCTGCCGGATATCTCCGGGATCGATATCCTGAATTTTATCAAGGGGAAGGATGAGTATGCTGAGGTGATAATTATCACCGGGTATGCTTCGCTTGACAGCGCGACAGTTGCAATCAATCAGGGTGTCAATTCCTACATGATAAAACCTCTCGATATAACTGATTTTCTGATAAAGGTGGAAAAGGCTGTCGCATCGAGGCTTTTTCATTTAAAGAGTCTCAATCTCATGAGGAATTCCGAAGGTATTTCCTCCGATGTAAAAGAGCATCTTTTCGACCTTACCTCCCTGTATTTTTTTACAAGAAAACTGATGCTTTCTCTGGAGATTTCTGAAATCATGCGTATAACTCTGGAAGAGGCGAATCAGAAGATGGGGTCTGTACTCTCGGTTATAAGTGTTAATCTTTCCGGATTCATGGAGGTTTTTGCGATGCCATCTTCCGGGGAAATAGAACCCAGAGAGGTCAGACAGGTTCTCCTGAATATGCATCAGAAGGTCATGCCCACTATTGACAAGGAAAGATTCGCTGAAGGTGAGATACCTCTTGTTGTTTACAAAGGAAAACAGGGCGAAACACCGGGAATAAAGTCGATTCATCCGGTCAGTGTTCCCATGATGGTGACTGGCAGGACAATAGGATCATTAACGGTGTTTTTTGATGGTCCGGAGAGAAACAGCAGTGATCAGTGCCAGTTTCTGTATGTTTTCAGTTCGATGGTTTCGCCGGTGGTTGAACACGGATATACCGCTCTTCAGGTCAGAAGACAGGCTAAAACGGACAGTCTTACCGGAATTGCGAATCACAGGCTTTTTCAGGAAACTCTGGACAGGGAAATCGCGCGGGCAACCAGGAAAAAAGGAAAATTTTCATTACTGCTTATCGACATAGATGATTTCAAGAGCATAAATGATACTTACGGACATCAGGTCGGTGATGCCGTAATAATTGATTTGACAAAGAGAATTTCTGCCATGGTGAGGGTATGTGATCTTTTTGCCAGGTACGGCGGGGAGGAGTTTTCCCTTGTGCTTCCTGACACGGACCTTTCCGGAGCGGAGATTCTTGCTTCAAGAATTTTAACAGCTATTTCTTCAAGACCCTTTTCTTCTCCTCAATACCGGATCGGTTATACAATCAGCATCGGTCTGGCGGTTTTTGACTGGGAACACGGCCTGAAAAAAGACAGGTTGATTGAAGTCGCTGACAGGGCGCTTTACACCTCAAAACGAAATGGAAAGAACAGGTTTACAGTTGGCAATATTTCAGTATGAAACTACAATATGTTCTGATTTCCGGTGCCATTATCGGCTATAGTACAATACTGGACCTGGTACGCAGGATCGTTTTCCCTTTACTGACAAAAATAAGTGAGAAAAGAGGCTGGGATCTTCCAGCCAGGCAGCGGTTTCCCTATTCGATAAGAGATCACAGGAACAGGTCTGTTGTATGGATTCACGCCGCATCCCTCGGGGAAGCCAAACTTCTTTTCAAATTCCTGGAGATTCTCGAGCAGCGGCATCCTGAGGATCTCTATCTCCTCACTGCTGCAACCCGCAACGGAGTGAAATATCTGGAGAGCAGAGATGAAAAGTCAGTATGTGCTACAGGTTTTCTACCGCTTGATACGATACCGTTGGTAAGCGGTATCGTCGATCATTTCAGAGTAACACGTGTGTGGCTTCTTGAGACTGAGCTGTGGCCGTCGATGCTCTGGACCTGCAGGCGTAAAGGGATTCCTGTGGGTATAGTTAATGCCAGAATCGAGGAGAAGTCTTTCAGCAATTATAAACGGTTCCGGGGAGTGCTGAAGTTTTTATTCGGATGTTTCGATGTGGTTCTGGCGCAGAATGAGACCTATGCGCAGCGTTTCGCTGAGCTGGGTGTAAAAACAGAAAATATTCATATTGTCGGGAACCTTAAAAGTCATATAATGATCAAGCGGCCGCCCAGAAATGAGTGGCTGGCGTTAAGAAAAGGGCTTAACATCAGCGACAATCAGCCTGTGATAACCGCAGGGTGCGTGCATGCGCCGGAAGGCCGGACACTGAGGGTATGTCTGGATATTCTGAAAGAAAACAAGATGAACTGCAAGCTGATTGTAGTTCCCCGTCATCTTCATGAGGTTCCGGATCTGCTCAGACAACTGGGGGAAAACACATTACATCTGAGAGATATTACCACCTCGAGAAAATGGGATATCTGTGTAATTGAGAAAATCGGCATACTCGATGAGATGTACAAGATAGCCGATGCCGCGATAGTGGGAGGAACATTTGATTCCACCGGAGGCCACAATGTGTGGGATCCTGCGAAATTCGGAATCCCGGTATTTTTCGGTCCTGATTACCACACCCAGATAGACGGGTGCGAAAAACTGATTACCGCCGGTGTTGGTTTCAAGGCTGAGGAACCGAGGGATCTTGCCGCGCTTATCCTGAGGGTGATGAAAACTGAAGCGAAGAAATTTGTAAATGCCCAGTTGCTGTTTCAGGAAACAATTAACAAAAGGCAAGCGGTTCTGGAGCCGCTTATCCCATGACAGAAAGTTTGAAGCAGATTTACATTCTGGCAGGCAATGACACAGTGGGAAGAGAGCATGCCCGTGAAGGCATCATTGAGGGCATCAGCCGGAACCACGGTCAGGTGACATCAGTGCGCTTTGACACGGGGGATGGGGATTTTTCCCTGTTTACTCAGGATATCCTTACCCCATCGCTTTTTCAGGAGACCAGGGTATTTCTGATCGGGCATGCGCAGGAACTGGATGAAGAGGAGATTTCCCAGTTAAATGAACTGCTTGACAATCCTCCTCCGGACTGTTACCTGATAATTGAGATCGATGAGGATAAAAAGGGTAAGGAGTCGGAACCGAAGACCGCTAAAAAACTTGGGGCTTCCAAACGGGCTGCCGAGGGCTGCAGCAGTTATATGGAATTTCCAAAACCTCCTGAGTACCGAATATCTCAATGGCTTCAAAATCAGGTGCCTCTTCTTTTTAAGAGAAAGATTTCGAGGGTTGATGCCGATTATCTTGCTGACCTGGTGGGATCGGATCTGGATACGCTTCATTCGGAGCTGCAAAAAATCGATATTCATCTTCCGGCAGGCCAGGCAATCGACCGCACTGCGATCGAGCATGTAGTTGGCGCATCAAGGCAGATGACTGTGTATGAGCTGGCTTCAGCCCTTTCACAGAAGCAGTTCCCCAAGGCGTTAGCCATCATTAACTCTCTTTTTTCCACGGATTTTTATGCGCCTCTGATGATTTCAGCATTTTTCAGGCATTATTGGGCACTTTTCCGTATTCGCCGTTTTGCTGAGGCAAATCCTCAGGTTGTTAAAACTTTTCTTTCTTCCCGTGGTTACAAGGATCCTGCGGTGGATGCCGCGGCTTACGAAATCGGACTGGCCAGCGGGCTTTTGCAGGAAGGGGAGCAGAGAAAAATATACCCGGTAATAATCGCATCCGGGATTGTGCAGGCAGCGCGCAAATTCAGTGATGAGGAGCTTAAGACTGTTCTCAGATGGCTGCTTGAGTTTGACGCAGGAGTAAAGACCGGAAAAATAGAGGCAACAGAGCATGAAGTACAGCTTTTCTGTTTCAGGATCGCCCGGGTATCGGAATTAATCAGGAGCGGGACGGATATTTGAGGTATTTTTTCAGGGTTGAATATGATGGGAGCCGGTTTGGAGGATGGCAGCGTCAGCCAGATGTTCAGAGCATTCAGGAGCATCTTGAGAGAACCTTTTCCATTGTACTCAGGACTGAGATCTCCATTACCGGAGCGGGGCGAACTGATGCGGGGGTTCATGCAAGGAGGCAGGGAGCCCATTTTGATTATGAGGGCTTAATAGACTGCGGCAGATGCCAGTTATCGGTGAACGCGCTTCTTCCTCCTGAGATCGCTGTATTCAATCTTCAACAGGTAGAACCGGATTTCCATGCCAGGTTCTCTGCTGTCAGCCGGCTTTACAGGTATCATATCTGTTTTCAGAAACGGCCGCTTCTGTTCAGACAGGCATGGAAACTCAAGCACAGGGTAGACTGGGAAAAGGTGAGGACCAACATTCCGGCTCTGCTGGGAGAGAGAGATTTTGCCGCATTTATGGCATCAGGGAGCGGCTCGGAAAATTCGGTGTGTTTGGTAAAAAGGGCCTCCCTCGATAATGAGGGGGACATTTTGGTATTTACAATTGAAGCAAACAGATTTATTTATAAGATGGTGAGGTCAATTGTCGGTACATTGGTGGATATTGGAAGAGGCAGGCTCGAGGCTACAATGGAAGAGATAATTGCCAGCAGGGACCGCAGCATGGTTGGGGAAACAGCTCCGCCTTTCGGGCTTGTGCTGGAAAACGTTATGTATCCGGGGGTAGAGTGATGTACCGGTGTGAGGGAAAAACTTCCGTATATCTTCTGTTTCTGGTACTTGGGATTGGTGCCGGTCTTATTGGCGGTGCCGAATTCATGCGCCGTCTCTATAGCGGAAGCCTCCCTTACGTATCAAATTACACCGATGCTGCCGATACTGTGTACCGCGAGCCTGAGCCTGAAAAGAGTTTTCGTTCTCAGGAAACGGCTGTTGTTCAGGATGATGTGAACCAGTCGAGAAAAAATGCCATAGTAGCATCTACAAGGCTTGTGGCGCCCTGTGTTGTGGGTATTGTTGTCACTCAGATTCAGGTAGTGCGGAACCAGTACTATTCCGATGATTTTTTTGATTTTTTCTTCGGGCCGGAACTTATGCCCAGATACCGTCAGGTTGAAAGTATCGGTTCGGGATTTGTTATCCGTAAAGATGGTATGATTCTCACGAATTACCATGTGGTGCAGAATGCTGCCAAGCTGTATGTAAACTTTTCCGACGGGCGCCAGGTTGAGGGTGTTGTGGTAGGAGTAGATGAAAGGTCGGATCTGGCGGTAATATCTGTAAAGGGTGATAATTTCAAGTCTGTACGGTTCGGGAATTCTGATGAGGCGATGATCGGCGAGTGGGCCATTGCAATAGGCAACCCGTTCCTGAATTTCATAAATGATGCTCATCCTACAGTGACAGTTGGAGTAGTAAGCGCACTTAACAGAAATTTCGCTCCTACGGAAGGTGTTTACTATCAGGGAATGATTCAGACCGATGCGGCAATCAATCCGGGAAACAGTGGCGGACCGCTGGTCAATGCCCAGGGGGAAGTTATCGGGATAAATACCTTTATTTATACAGGATCAAATGCCAGCAAGGGATCTATAGGAATTGGTTTTGCCATACCTATCAACCGTGCCAGGAAAGTCGCCGAGGAATTGATTAAGTATGGAAAGCGCAGGCGTGTGTGGACAGGGATATCGGTGCAGAATCTTAATCGTTCAATAGCGCTTTCTCTGGGATACGAAGGTACTGATGGTGTGGTGATTGTCAGTGTACAGCCGGGCAGTCCCGGGGAAAAAGCCGGTTTACGTGTTGGTGATATTATCCGGCGGATGGGAAACAGGGTGATTCAGAGTCATGCTGATATCGATGGCTTCTTTCTGGATTACTTTGTAGACGACAGGGTAAAAATGGTTATCATTAGAAAAGGCAAGACAATAGAAACCGGTCTGACTCTCAGTGAGTATACCGGAAAATAAAAACGCTGGGCATTTTTACAGAAAGGGTCGGTATGGCGGTTCCTTTAAAGGAAAAACGAGTCTCTACAATTGTGCTGGTGGTTTTTGTGGGGATCATTATCGGAGCTTATCTTAACAGTATAGTATCGATGCTGCCCGGAGGCGAGAATGTTGTAAAGACGTTTTTCACCTACAGCATTCCATTCGGAATTGGGGATTTCACGCATAACAAGCCTGTACTGATAGATCTGAATGCTGTCAAATTCCAGTTCGGTTTCATGGTCAGATTCAGTTTACTATCCATAATTGGAATTTTCGTCAGTCTATATTTGTTTCGCTGGTACAGATAAGCATTGAAGGTGTGATCCGGTTCATGCCGGAGCAATTAAAAGGAAGGTTTTTAGAATGGCTTTTTTGGATATGGGTGTTTCCGGGCTGGTTGAAAAGATCCGCAGAAAAGAGATCGGGTGCCTGGAAACAGTAAAAAGTTCGCTTGATCTGATAAGGGAGAAAGACGACAGTCTGCATTCTTTCATCTCTGTACAGGAGGAGGAGGCTCTTGCAAGGGCTAAAACTCTGGACTCTCTTCCTGATGAACAAAAAGAGAAGATGCCTCTGCTTGGCGTTCCCCTGGCTGTAAAGGACAATATCTGCACTGAGGGAACAGCGACTACCTGCGGGTCAAAGATGCTTCAGGATTTCAAACCTCCTTACAATGCAGCAGTAGTGGAGATGCTGCTTGAGGCCGGGGCAGTGATTGTAGGTAAGGCCAATCTCGATGAATTTGCAATGGGATCCAGCACAGAAACATCATTTTTCGGTGTCACAAGGAATCCTGTTGACCAGGAGAGGATTCCCGGCGGATCGAGCGGAGGGAGCGCTGCTGCAGTTGGAGCAGGGCTTGTTCCTGCTGCTCTGGGTTCTGATACCGGCGGCTCTATCAGACAGCCCTGCAGCCATTGCGGGGTGGCAGGATTAAAGCCGACTTATGGCAGGGTTTCCAGATATGGTTTGGTCGCTTTCGCGTCATCACTTGATCAGATTGGCCCTATTGCCTCCGATGTGCGGGATCTTGGACTTCTGCTCTCTGTAATTTCCGGTGCTGACAAGCGGGATTCCACCTGTGCCGGTAAACCCTTTGCCGATTCTGCCTCTCTTTACAGCGGTGACATCAGAGGATTGAGGATCGGCCTGCCTGCGGAGTATTTCGGCGAGGGTTTGACAGATGAAGTCAGGAAGCCGATTCTGGAGACTGTCGGGCGTCTGAAGGATTCGGGTGCGGTTGTGGAGGATGTATCGCTGCCGAATGTTTCTTTCGCAATCGCAACGTATTATATCATCTGTACAGCAGAAGCTTCTTCGAACCTTGCCCGCTATGATGGTGTAAAGTATGGTTTCCGCAGCGGCGGGAGTTCAAACCTTATGGACATGTACAGCGAAACCCGAAAACAGGGTTTCGGTGAAGAGGTAAAGAGAAGGATAATGCTGGGTACATACGTGCTCAGTTCAGGTTATTACGATGCCTACTATCTGAAAGCGGCCAGGGTACGGACACTGATAAAGGAAGATTTCGAGCGGGCATTTCAGAAATGTGATATCCTCATATCACCTGTTACTCCGGCACCCGCATTCAAACTGGGCGAAAAGCTGCATGATCCTTTACAGATGTATTTGACTGACATCTATACTGTTTCAGCAAATCTGGCAGGAATTCCTGCTCTCAGTGTCCCTTGTCCTTTTGCAGAAGGTCTTCCTGTCGGGGTCCAGTTCATGGCTCCCCACTGGAGGGAGGATACGGCACTGCGTATGGCGTTTGCGGTTCAGGCGATGAAAGGGAATTGACAGGGAATATTTAATGAAAGGTTACAGGCCGGGTTTCGGACTCAGCGTGGTATTTACAAGTGCAGTCCTTTTCTTTTCCGGCTGTGCTTCATCGGTGAAATACACCCGTGATTCTCCTCAGACAGGTACCACTTCAAAACAGTATCTTGTGCCCCGGGACTGGGATTACCGTAAAAATTACCAGATTCCTCAATCCCGTCTCTCTTCGGTAATAGCATCCTACATTGGTACACCATACCGCTATGGAGGAATGAGCAGAAAGGGTGTGGATTGTTCCGGTTTTGTCTGCCTTGTTTTCAGAGATGTAAGCAGAGTGAAACTCCCGCATTCCACCAGGAAACTCAGGAAATACGGAAGGGTAGTTCCCGTGCAGCAGGCCCGTCATGGGGATCTTGTATTCTTTAAGGGGTCAAGGGGAGTTGTTGACCATGTGGGTATTTTTCTGGGTGAGGGGCGTTTTGCGCATGCAAGCAGCAGTAAAGGTGTAATATACAGTAATCTGAGTGAAAAGTATTATTCTCAACGTTTACTGGAGGTACGGAGGTTGTTCAAATGAAAGTTGCTTTTCTTGGTGAGCGCGGCTCTTTCAGTGAACTGGCCGCTATAGAGCATTTCGGCCCTTCGGCAAAGCTTCAGGCAAAACCTGATTTCCCGGAAATTTACAGATCTGTTGTTGATGGTAACTGCAGTTATGGAGTAGTACCGATTGAAAACTCTCTTGCAGGGAGTATTCATCAGAACTATGATCTTCTTCTGGAGAGCGGACTATTCATAACAGGTGAGATACTTTTACGAATCGGCCATTTCCTTATTGCCAATAAAGGAGTGAAAAAAACACAGGTAAAAAGAATATTCTCTCACCCCCAGGCTTTAGCTCAATGTAAAGAGTACCTGAAACGTTTTCCGGATGCAGAGAAGATCCCTTATCCCAATACTGCTCTGGCTGTGAAGAAGATCAGAGATGAGAAACTGAATGACTCAGCGGCTGTGGCATCGATGCAGGCGGCTATCAACTTTAATATGAATATTCTGGCCGGCAACATCGAGGATAACAAATGGAACACTACAAGATTTCTGATATTGGCGAGAAAAGCGGAAAAACCTCCGAAAGGTGTACCGGTGAAGACATCGGTAGTTTTTTCCATGAAAAACGTTCCGGGAGCCTTGTTCAAATGTCTCGGAGCGTTTGCCCTCAGAGATATCGATCTCTATAAAATCGAATCACGTCCGGTGCATGGGAAAGGGTTCAAGTACCTGTTTTATCTTGATTTCGAAGGTTCAGCCGAATCTGAATCTCAGCGGAACGCAATCTCCAATTTGCAGGAAATCACCCGCTTTTACCGTTTTCTTGGTTCTTATCCACAGGGGAAGCCGGTTCAGCCCAAAATGCCATAAGAGAGTTTAGCTATAGTTGGCGATTGTAAACAGTAACCGCAGGCGTAAGACATTGCATTTTGGTGTACCTGGCAGATTACCATTTACTTTTCTGTAATTGTTGTCCTTTACGTAAACTCAGGTTATAATAAACAGGATGCGATCAATTCTGTTTATATTGATTCCCTCACTGCTGGGAGCTTCGGTTCTGTTCGAGGATGACTTCAGCAACGAAGTGTTCTCGACTCTGAATTGGGTGGCACGTATTGACGATGGCGGTAGTGCCGGTTTCAGCAACGGGGCTGCCTCAATTGACAATGCGAGCATTGTATATTCTGCGATGCTGGTACATAATATGCCTCAGAAATCCCCGGATTTCACTTTCAGCGGAAAAGTAGTATCAATTTATCCCGGTGCGGGACTACTTTTCTGCTTGAGAAATACAAATGAAGGGGCCGATTTTTATGCAGTAATGACAGGTGATGGCTCGGTTTTCGCTTACAGGTACAGCCGTGACGGAGCTACCCTTATTTCTTCAAAGGAAAGCCCTTTTGTGAGGAAGGCCGAGAACCAGATCTCAGTGAGCAAAAGAGGGGAGCGGATAAGTGTTTTCTGTAACGGGTATTTCATCTTTTCCTTTATTGATTCTGAGCTGGAAAGCGGTGATATCGGATTGCTTGTCCAGCCCTATATTTCTGCATCCTTTGATGATGTGGTATTCAGGGATGAAACCATAGACTCAACAAATTTTACCTGTTTCAGGGATGATTTCCGGGATACTGCCGCTTTTGGGTGGACAAGGGATGGAAGTGGAGATGCAGTAGCAGGGGACAGTGTCCTGAGAGTCACAACGACAGCATACCAGGATTTCTTTTATGGGCTGGAGATTCCACTCGCGAATTTCTGCATGAAAACAACTGTAAACCTTTCAGGAAGTGACAGTGGTTCACTTTGCGGCCTCTTTGTGCTTTCCGGCAACACCAATCTGTTTTTCTGTGTAAATGGAAAGAGCCAGTATTCTGTTTATTCAGACGGCCAGGACCCGGAGCTTGAACCTGTTGACCGGTCAGAATCGGAGGGTATCTATACTCTGGAGTTGAAAAAAGAAAATGGAGAGCTTCAATTTCTGGTTAACGGCTTATTGGTGGAGTCTAAACCTGCTGAAGCTTTATATCATAAAGCGGGGTTGTACACCTCTTCAAGAGCGCTGGCGTTGTTTAATGATTTTGAGCTGCTTGATCCTGATGGGTGTGGTCATTTTACATCCGTAAAGTTCAGCAGAGTAAGAAAGGTTTATAGAACAAGGGGAGGCATTGAGACAGATATCCTGGGGCGAAAAATAAATTTCCGCAATTCCTCATTGCTTTTTATCAGGACCGGGAACCAGGAAAGGGAAAAGGGGTTTCGGCTCCGTGCTGGAAGCACGGAGCGAAGATAGTCAGTTTTTGGCCATGGCCTTGAGGCACTTCATGCAGATTTTAATTCTTTTGGAAGTACCATTTACAATCGTTTTGATTGTGCGCAGATTCGGATAGAAAATCCTTTTACTTACATTGTGCGCATGCGAGATTGTATTACCGGACTGCGGGTGTTTTCCGCATATTTCGCAAGTTTTGGACATATTTCCTCCTGATATCAATTTTCAGAGTAATCTTCAAATATACTTTTTGACGGAAGGCTGTCAAAGAAATACGATCAAGGCCCTGAAATCTTCTGACTTGACCGGCTGTCTCTGTCAGGAAGGGATACTTTTTTATCGTTTTTTATCCAGTGAAGATTTATACTATTGGATTCTGTGGCGGGATCGGAAAAATAAGGATAGATTGAGCTGGTAAACAGTCTGCCGCGGATTGTCCTGGTTTAGAAGTGATTTCCTGGATTTAATACAAACTGCTGTTATAACGAGGTGTGAAGATGCGCATTCGTTGCTGGGGATCAAGAGGGGCTATACCTGTAAGCGGTCCTGACTTTATTAAGTATGGAGGGGATACTGCGTGTGTGGAGGTCAGATCCGGGGGAGGAGATATAATTATACTGGATGCAGGAAGCGGTATAAGGAATCTGGGTGTTAAGTTGATGAGGGAAAAGATCAGAAAGATAAACATCCTCTTTACTCATCTTCATCTTGACCACATAATGGGATTTCCTTTTTTTGGTCCTGTTTACAGTCGTGAATTCAGTATAAGTATTTACGGGTGTCCTTTTAAGATTTCCAGTTTCGAGAGCGCATTGCATGGGATGATGAGGTCTCCATATTTTCCGGTGGATCTTAAGAACCTTCCTGCCAGAGTGCGCTACAAAGATATCATGGCCAAATCTTTCCGGATAGGTTCTGTAAAGGTAACGCCCGTTTATCTGAACCATCCTAATGGAGGGTTGGGGTACAGATTGGAGGAGAAAGGGAAGGCCTTTGTACTTCTGACTGACAATGAGCTTGGTTATGACCTGTCCGGGAGTCAGCCTTTTGAATATTATGTGGATTTCTGTAAAGATGCTGACCTGTTGATTCATGATGCTGAATTTAACAGAGAGGAGTACAGGAAGTTCAAGGCCTGGGGTCATTCTGCGTACACTGATGCGGTTGAGCTTGGGATCAGGGCAGGGGTAAAAAGACTTGGGCTTTTTCATATCAACAGCTATCGTACCGACAGGCAGGTGGAGTCAATAGTAAGGGATTCAAAGAGAATAATCAAGAAGAATAATTGCGGGATGGATTGTTTTGCGGTAGGAAACCAGTTTGAAATCACCATATAGAGATATTAATTTAGTGCTTGTTTTTCTGGAGAAATCCAGGGCTAAGGCTGATTTTTTCGGAAAGTTCTTTATATCTGTTTCCCATTATGATATAATCGAAAAACTAGGTTGGATTGCACATAAAGTGTGAATTTGTTTATATTGTATGAATTTTTTCAGAGGGTACCAGGGCAGCATTTACATCGCTGATTTTTATATATGAGGTGAAACGGAGAGTATGGAAAAATCGCAATTTCTTCCTGAGGAGGGTTCGCTTGCGCTTTATCTTAAAGAAATCGGGAAAAACAGGAGCCTGACGGTAGAAGAGGAATCCAAGCTGGCTGTAAGGATTCGTAAAGGTGACCGGAAGGCGCTTGAGAAGCTGGTAAAAGCTAATCTGCGATTTGTCGTAAGCGTTGCCCGGAATTATCAGAATCAGGGATTACCCCTGAGTGATCTTATAAATGAGGGAAATCTGGGGTTGATCAGGGCCGCGAAGCGTTTTGATGAGAAGAAGAATTTCAAGTTTATCTCTTATGCGGTTTGGTGGATAAGGCAGGCCATTTTACAGGCTTTGGCTGAGCAATCCCGAATAATTAAGTTGCCGCTTAACCGGGTTGGTACGATTCATAAGATAGGGAAGATGCAGAGTAAGCTTGAGCAGAAGTATCGTCGTCTTCCCAATGTAGAGGAGCTTGCTGCTGAGCTCAATATTGATGAAGCAGAAGTGCGGGAGACGATAAAGATCGGCAACAGTCATATGTCTCTGGATGCTCCGCTTCAGCACGGGGAGGATTCCAAGCTGATGGATATTCTCCAGGATGAGGATCAGGAGCAGCCGGATGACGGGTTGATGGAGATTTCGCTTCAGGATGAGATAAATCACACCCTTGAGACTCTCAGTGAGAGAGAAAAGGAAGTTGTGAGGCTGTATTTCGGAATAGGGGAGGAAACTTCTCATACCCTTGAGGAAATAGGCCAGCGGTTTAATCTGACCCGGGAGAGGGCGCGCCAGATAAAGGAGAAGGCTTTGCGGAGGCTTAAGCATTCATCCCGCAGTAAACGTCTTCTGGCTTACAGGTCCTGACCTTTGGAGTGCAGGCACGGACAGTATTTTTTAGGTAAATAGAGGACTTTTTCCTTATATTGACAAAGTAGTGCAGTAATAGTTTACCTTTCTGGGAGCCGGTATGAAAAGCTCAGTTGGATGGTTGCTGTTTGCAGTGCTGATACCAGTTTTCTTCATCTCCTC
>DAOTAZ010000020.1:0-18750 GCA_035382965.1 Chitinispirillaceae bacterium
AATAATCCATACACCAACTATTCTGAGGTTTACACAAATTTTTCAGCACTCTCTTGTAATTCAACGCAACGATGTGGAAATATTTGCACCAGCATTCGATATAGACCCCTCCTACGCTCAAAAACTTAAAAATGCCTACCTTAATGGTGTCGAAATAATCCCACTTCAGGTAAAAATCTCCCCCATCAAAATAGAACCATTCAGAGTCCTAAAGTACGATCTTGCCCGCAGGTAACAATGGGAGCGACTTTTTCAGGCCATTTGCAAATATAAAAGGTAATCGAGTCTATAGTCATTATGGACAAATAGCACATTTCCTCAACAAAGATGCCACAGCTTAGAAAATGGTTCCTGGTGATCCCAGACTGGCCCCAGGAGCTTTTTTCCTCAAAAAAAAAGTAAGTGAATAAAATAAGGCGCAAATCCTGTACCCCAAATGAAGACAACAATGAAAAAAATGGTCCGTCCCTGACTCCAATAGAGAAAAAGACAGTCCGTCCCCAAGTCGGAAACAGCAAGAAATGAAAAAGAGGTAAAAAAAAGGCTGTCTTCCACCCAATCGCGAAAAACAGCCTGTTTATGTATCTTAATGGGGTGGCTGAGGGGACTCGAACCCCCAACGACTGGAACCACAATCCAGGGCTCTGACCAATTGAACTACAGCCACCATGTACTTCTATGTCTAAAGAACAAAAATCAGGTTAAGAAAATACCTAATTTTACCTAATTCCGCAATTTAATTCTTCTACCCTATTTCTGCAGAACAACATCTCCCCAGGTTCCCGGAATATAGTACTGCGCTTTTTCCGGAACCGAAGCAGTCACCTTTTCCCCCTGATCCACAGCAAAAACACCCAGCCCGATAGACCTTTCCTCAAAAGGAACTATCCCTGTATCGTACCAGGGAATTCTGATCACAACCTTATCATTGACAATCTCTCTGTTCAGTTCAGATTGCCACTTCCGGGATGTGTACTGAATAGCGTTGTCCTTGTACTCCCGTGTGAAATGAAATGCACCCAGTGAATCTTTGCCAGGAGAATAGCTGACTATCCTGTCAGGATAAGAAAGAAACGCGTTTTTCCCACTCTTTCCATCGATAATAAACCGCACAGAACCGGAATCCTGGTTCTTACCGATTACCACAAAGAAAGCATCCTTATTCCATGTGGCTGCGTACCGGAAATTCCCAACGGTGCTGAAGTTTTCATTTTTAACTGCAGATGCAACAGCACTCAGAGATACATCAGAAGCGACGCGCAGGGCTTTCAGTGGCTCGCTTTTATTAACCTTATCGAGATTCACTATTCCTATAGGAGCAATTACACCCTTCTCCTGACCATCTGAAGCGTTCCAGTCGATCTGAAGAAACTCCTTTCCGCCTACAAGATCCTTCTTAATGCTTCCAAAGGAAAACTCTCCCGCATAATCGGAGATTTTGAAAGTCTTGCTGGATAAAGCCTTCTTCTTGCCGTTTGAGACGAGCGACAGAGTCAGAGAAATGGATTTTTTCTTGATCTGTGCAGTATCGATCTGCGCTCTGGCAATGATAGTGTCATTTCGCTGAGTTGCCCACGGCACAGGGGAACTGAATGAGACCACCTGGCTGTACGCAGAAACCGCCGCGAAAACTATTGTAGCTGTAAGCACTTTACATCTGTTCATCATCGTCCCCTTTTTCTGACAATTTCCGAGAATAGAAATAAAAATATACGTAATGCACACGTGAAAAAGAGAAGTGTCATTCCATGGGATCATCTTCCACCAGGGTCCAGAGTGTATCTCCGCCACTAATCAGGTCCACATTCACACCCTCAGGTGTAGTTGACCAACCAAAGGAAAATTCCGCAAGAGCATAGCTCTCTGGCACCTCCCAGGTGTTGATTTCACTCTCTAAAGGAAGATTGTTTTTGACTTTATGCAGCTCAAATATCCGTTTCTTTTCTCCCAACCGGACCATTTTTCTTTCTTTAACTACATACATTGTTTTTCCGCTCAAGTAACTGCCGGCAACATCTGCTTTCCATATAGCTTGTGCACCCGATGGTCCGCTGTAAACCCATCCGCTGTATGCCAGAAAAAAGACTATGAAGCTGCCGGCAATATGTGCAGATGCAGCAATGCGGTTTTTCAGACGCAAAAAATTCCAACACACTTCACTCACTATAAACAGCACCATCAGTTTCAGCACAGAATCAAATTGATCCGCTTTGAATGAAATCCCCATCAGGTCAAATAAAAAAGCGATAAAAACAACGATCGCATAAACCAGGTATCGAATCTTCCTGTGTGCTTTGCTGCGAAAACCAAAATACGCGCATACAAGAACAAGGAAAGGAAGCACCCAGATAAGAAAGTTCAATATTTTCATTATTCCACCGATCCCAGTAAAATTGAATTTCCTGTAAAGAAGACTCCGGCAACACACGCTGTCACCATACATGCCAGAGTCGCTGCAAGAAGTGCCCTGAAACCGATTTGAGAAAGAGCTCTTGTTCTTGAGGGAGCAAGTGCAGATACACCTCCCACGAATATTGCCATCGAGGCTACATGCGCAAATCCGCACAGAGCATAGGTGGCAATTATTACCGACCTGGGTTCTGAAATCAGATTACCGGAAATAGCGTTAGCAAGATCCTGATATCCAGCTACTTCTGTAGCAACAACACGCTCACCGACAATCTGAGAGATCACCGTCGCATCCTGCAAAGGTACCCCCATTACCAGGGTAAAGGGATAAAAAAGGTACCCCAGCAAGCCCTTCAGAGACCAGTCAATATTAATTTCCAGAAACGAATTGACCGCTCCTCCGGCACCGTTGAGAATCATATCGATAAGCGCCACAAGGCCCAGAACAGCAATAAGAAGCGCTGCCACTCCGGCTATCACCTTCACACCTGCATTAGCCCCGTTTATCACCGCCTCAAAGACATTTGCCTCTTTCTCATAGTCCGGCTTTACAGAGATACCCAGTGTCCTGGGGTGCTGTTCTTCCGGGTAAAGCACCTTTGACATTACTATCGCAGCAGGAGCGGAAAGAATTGATGCAGAAATGAGATGACCGGCTATGGTCGGGAAAGACTGCTGAAGTGTAAAGACATACAGCGCAAGGACATTTGATGCAACCGTGGCCATCCCTGCAGTCAGCATGGTGCAGAGTTCCGATCTTGTCATCTCAGCAATGTAGGGTCTCACTGTGAATGCAGATTCCACTCCAACAAAAATGTTCGATGCCACACAGAGTGACTCGGCTCCGGATATTCTCATCAGTCTGCTAAAAATACCCGAGAAAAACCTGATCAGCATAGGCATGATATTCAGGAAATAAAGCACTGAGATCAGAGCAGAGAAAAAGATTATAGTGGGTAGTCCCTGAAATGCCAGAATAAACCCGTGTGAGCCGCTCACTCCCGGAGGAATCGCAAGCGGTCCGAACACAAACCTTGCGCCTTCAGAAGACGCCTCCACCACTTTTACGACTAAATCATTAATCAGGAGGAAAAATCTGGACCCTGCCGGAACTCTGAAAATAAAGAGGGCAAAAACTATCTGAAGTCCTACCCCCCAGAGCACCACCCGCCAATTAAAAACTCTCCTGTTTGTGGAAAGCAGCCAGCCAAAGCCAATGAGCAGGAATATTCCAGCGAAGCTTATGAGGTTATACATAGAGATCTTTGATGGACATGAATGCCATATACAGATAAAATAATTTAAAATTGATGCAATCTAATCCAAATTTTTACAAACCAAAAACTCTTATATTCTAAATCTCCGGCAATTCTATTGTCACTCCCTGAAAACAAATTTCCATAAAATCACAGATGACTGCATCTGCGGGTTCCGGAATTATTTTTAAACCTTATTTTCACCAATGAAGTGATGAGTCCTCAGACCTGCCTTCTCTTCGGTGATTGCCTGGAATCTCCCTGGCTCTTTTTAACCTGAAATAATGAATTGGAATATTGAGATATGACTGATTTTACCAAAGGATTGAATGAAAATCAGAAAAAAGCGGTTTTGCACAATAAAGGCCCTCTTCTGGTGCTTGCTGGGGCCGGGAGCGGAAAGACAAGAGTTCTGACAATGCGTATTGCGCGTCTGGTCAGTGAAAAACTGTGCAAGCCGGAAGAAATACTCGCGGTTACATTTACAAACAAAGCGGCCAAGGAAATGAAGGAGAGGGTCGCAGATCTGACATCCGCAAAGATCGCGAACCGGATGACCTTGTGCACTTTTCATAGCCTGGGGGTAAGAATGCTGCGCGAGGATGGGGAGGCATGCGGCCTGAAAAAGAATTTTTCCATTATTGATGAGCACGAAAAAATCGCCACTCTCAAGGGGATAATGCGGGCAACAGGTGTTCGGGGACTTAAAGATCAGGACCCTCTGAAATTCGCAACCGTTATCAGTCTTGCTAAAAACTCCTCCCTTGACCCTGACACCTACAAAAAAGAGAACCCTGATGAACGTAAAATCAGCCGGGTTTATAATTCTTACAGCTCCATTCTGCTGAAGCGGCAGACTGTGGACTTTGACGATCTGCTGCTGCTTCCCCTGAAGATACTGACCTCAAACCCCGATATCCTGCATAAATACCAGAAACGTTATAAATACATCTCCATCGATGAGTTTCAGGATACAAACGCAGTTCAGATGAAGCTGGCATCATTGCTTGCATACCCGGATAACAATATCATGGTTGTGGGTGATGATGATCAGGGGATCTACTCCTGGCGCGGAGCAGAGATCCAGAACATAATCTCATTTGCCGAGAAATTCGATGGATGTACCACGGTGATTCTTGATAGAAATTACCGTTCTACCCGGCAGATAATCGAGGGCGCACATGCGGTGGTGGAAAAAAACCGGATAAGAAAACCAAAAAAGATAATCGCTGTTTCGGGTGACGGCGACCCGATAATGCACTACAAAGGTGATGATGAAGAGGATGAGGCAGCATGGATAGCCGCCACCATTTCGGAAAATGACAAGCACACCTCTTTCAGCGCCAGTGATCATGCTATACTGCTGAGGACAAATGCGATGATGCGACGATATGAGCTGGAACTCAGAAAAGCCGGAGTTCCCTACCGGGTCAGCGGTGCTATGAGTTTCTTTGAACGCAAGGAAGTAAAGGACCTGCTGGCGTATCTCAGGTTTTTTGCAAACCCCCAGGATGAGTTGAGTATGACAAGGGTACTGAAGGTTCCGAACAAAGGGATCACACCCTCAACTCTGGAGATCCTCGATGATTTCGCGGCATTAAGAAAAATGAGCCTCTTCGATTCGATGCTGAGGCATTCGGAACTGGAAAAGATCAGTGCCGAACAGCATGGTAAAATCGAATCTTTTCTCTCCATGTACAGGAAGTATAGCGAAAAATTTGAAACCGGTCCCCTCTCATCAGCCCTGAGAGACTTGCTCAATGAAACAGGATATCTCGAACATCTCGCCCGTGCCTCAAAAGAGGATAACGACCCTGAGAAGCGTACCGAAAACATAGAGGAGTTGATTCACGGACTGGAGACTTATGAGCAAAAATTCCGCTCAAAAAAACCGACTCTTGCCGGCTATCTCCAGGAGATAGCAATAATGAATTCTGAAGACAGTGAGGATGATGCACCGGGCTTAAAAAAAGGTGTTGTCCTTATGACACTGCATAAATCAAAAGGCCTGGAATTTCCGGTTGTTTTCCTGGCTGGACTTGACAAAGACTACATTCCATCACCGAAAGCAGTTCAGGAAGGCAATATAGATGAAGAGCGGAGGCTCTTTTATGTCGGTATGACCCGTGCCCGGAAAAGACTATATCTCACATATCCCGGTACAAAAGTTTTCAGAGGAAAACAGCGCGTTGTCACACCATGTCCCTTTCTCAATGAGATTCCCGAAGAGCACCTTGATGGCAAAATCGGTGAAAAGCAGGATGAAGAGAAGCAGCAGTTTATGGAGAACTTCTTCAAAGAGATGAAGGAGAAATTTGCTGCCCAGAAATAGAGGCAGCATACCCTGACAATCCCGCTCTGGTCTGGTCAAATCAGCCTATCGGTACTGTAATTCTTTCAAAAAAGACATCAAGAGTGTGCAGAAGCAGCCTGATATCGAAGGTCCTCCGGTCCATCAGGATAAGATTTGTATCGGAGATCCCGTGCCTGAGCTCCCTGTAGTGTTCCATGTTTACCAGGAATATTTTCAAGGTTTCGTTACGGCCCGCCTCGCGTTCTTCTCCGTAAATATTGATATCGAGAGGTGATCCCGGTTCCGGAATTGAGATAATCACCCTTTTATGGCCGGAAACATCTGATGGTATCTGGTTGGTAACAATGACCTTAAAGCCGTTATTCCGTAAAGCAACGACCATGGGATGATAAATGGCGCAGTCATTATAGACTACAACCACATCAGACACTCCTCCCTCCACCCTCTGTCCATCACTCCTGAGCTCACGAATCTGCAGATTCAAATAGGAACAGTGTTCCTTGAGCTGCCTGACTATGTATGCGAAAAACTTTTCATCAGGTCCGGAACCCATCTGAAGATCCTTCAGCATCTCTGCGGGGATCTCCTCCAGTATCTCATCGCAACTGTGTCCCAGTCCGAATGCCTTCGCCAGCAGATTCCCGATAAAGACCGACTCCTGGATAATCTTGTCATTTAAAGAGGAATCCTTCAGGATCCGCTCGGGGTCATGATGATTCAAAATTGCCATCGACACCGACGATGGAAAATTCCACTTTGAGGTAAGATAGTGCCCCAGATTTGCATGAGTAAACCCCATAAGCGTCTCCTCTGCTTCATAAAATGCGCAGATATCGCTCATGGTTTTATCAAGGAGCCGCGGGAACACGTTTTCAAAATCATTATCGAGCGGAATCTTCCCGAAATCATGCAGAAGCCCGGCCATAAATGCCAGATCCGGTCTGGCCATACGGCAATCGATACAGATCTTCTCGGCTATCAATCCCACCGCAAGAGAGTGGAGCCAGAATTCACGTCTGCCAAATCCCCGGTTGCGGTAGATCTCCGGTGACAGGTCAATAAGTGAAAGACAGGTCATAATGCTTCTGGTTTCCCTGAAACCGAGGCGGACCACCGCTTCCTTGACATCCGTTATCCGTCCGTACCTCCTTGCGTATTGAACAGTATTGGCAATCTTGAGAATAGCTGAGGAAACAGCCGGGTCAGTAGAGATACACTTTGCGAGTTCAAGGGTGCAGGCATCCGACTCGATAATATCCATCGCTTTTATAACTGTAAATGGAAATCCCCAGTTCTTGTAAAGCGACTTGCTGATTTCCTGCATTTTTCTGTCAACAGGTATCGACAGATCAAAGAGATGTTCCGCTATCATCCGGTTCTGATCGTTGGATGGTTTTATGGCATCTGTGGTTTCATTTTTGGAAACCAGTGTCTCGATTTTCGCCAGGAAATCGGAAAAAGCAAATGGATACCCCATCGTAGTTATTTTTCCATACCCTTCATCCTGAACAAGATCCATCATCTCTGATATCACATTCTGAACCAGATGATGAGGAATTTTGGTGGTTATAAGAAGTATGGCTATGTGTCTGGTTCTCTGGGATCTCTGCAGCCGCTCCGCGATCAGAATATCTTTGGGATTTTCACATGAGAGATCAGCAATGACCAGCTTCGGAAGCATCTGGCTGGCTTTTATAGTTGCCTGGAAAGATGTATTAGCCTGAATCACCTGATAATTACATTGGATCAACCCGACTGTCAGGATATCCCTTACACGCTCTCTTGGCGAAAACAACAGCAATAGCGGCCCATCATTTGAACCGCCAAAAACTCCGGGAATCATTTTCTTATTCAAATCTTTACCTTTGATTATCCTGATTAAGGATGAATAGCATGATTTTAACTAATAGATGAAGACTTTGTTTCTAAAATTCACCAATTATTTGCGCTGAAGCATTGATAACCGGGATACAGAACTGAATCCATATAATTATAGAGATGCAAAACCCAAAATATCAACATGTAAATTGTTTCCGGAAAACTTACCTCTTATCCTTTCATTTTCCTCTCTTTTTCCTCTTTTTTCCTGTCCTCATCATACCATCTCTGCCATTGAGCTTTATCCTGACCGATATCCTGTCCTGTCAGAATCAAGAGAAGATATGCGGCATTTTCCCTCACCATCGGACTGCTGTCGTCAAGGGTGGAAATCAGCAAAGGAATTTCCGTGTGCAGTTTAATCGCTTCCTCCGCAAGCGCCTTTACTTCAGGGTCTCTGTCTTTTACCATCCCGTAAAGTGATGGTACCGATTGAGGATCTCTGTAAAGGATAAGTGTCTTTACAGTCGCAGCCCTTACCGACACATCCTTATCCCTGAGCGCACCTATAAGCGGCCATACTGCCGCTGTGTCCTTCACCATTCCAAGAGATATCACAGCATTTTTCCTTACTTCCGGGTTTTCATCACTGAGCATTTTAATAAGAGGGATTACTGCCTGCGCTCCTCCAATTTTCCCCACCGCCTCAGCCGCCCTTGCCCTCACCTTTGCCCGCTTGTCATCAAAAACTGTCAACAGGTCCTGAAGAGCCCTGCGATCCCCCAGTTTTCCAAGCATGAAAGCGGCATTCGCCCGTACATCCGGATCACCGTCCCTGAGTGCTGTGCGCAGATGCTCCAATGCCTCGCTTGAACGGAATCCGCCCACAGCAACAGCTCTTACATGGGCATTAATATCTCTGAGCAACCCGCTAAGGAGCCTGAGAGCGTTATCATCTGTTAACTCACACAGTCCAAATGCAGCATGTTTACGAATCAGAGGATTTGGCTGACTTACAGCATTACTGAGTTGAGTAAAGCCCTCTTTTCCTATTGAGGCCAGCGTTCTTGCCGCCTCGAGACCGGGCCGTAGCAGATTGTTAATCTCTGAGGAATCGATCCATACAGGAGCAGGTATTTCAGAATTCACAGTGTCTGAGAGAAGATCTGTAAGCAGTGGAATCGCTGAAGCAGCCCATTGTCCCATACCCCCAATGAGTCTGGCAGCTCTGCTTCGTTCTCTCCAATCCGCAGACTTAAGTGAAACCATCAGTGAGGAAACCGAAACATCAGGAGGAATAGCGGTAAAAGGTACTACCCGCTTAACGACCTTATCTCCCGCTGAATTATCACTGATACCATCTGTTTCACTGATAACAGTCCTCTGCACCTGAAAACCGGTTTCCATTTCCTGCTGAACGGTGTTCCTTTTGTAAGGTACTCCGTCGATCTCCTTTATCAGACGCTTTATAAGATTTATTACTGTCCCCTCAGAATTCAGACTTATGTAACGCTGATTCTCCGATTCTATTATCCCGACAAAAGAGATACCGTCCTTAAGCACGATTTCCACTTTTCCATCAGTTCTTTTTTTCGGTACCGGCACTGAAACTGCAGCATCTTTTTTCTCCTCAGGCCTGGTTTCCTTTGCAGGAAAGACTTTCTTTTCAGGGACAACAGGCGGCGTATTATCTACAGGTTTGTTGTCATTTACAGGAGTGTTTTTCTTTTCCTGAGCATCCGACAGATTATTCGTTGCCGGCGGCCAGGGAGGGGCTGCTTTTTTCTCTGCAACTTTCGCCACAGGGCTTTTCCCACTGTCAATCTCGGCAATTACGTTTTTAAAGATGTTGACACGGGCTCCTTTGGAATTAAACGCAATCAGCTTATCGGTCTCGGAAATGATAGTGCCTTTGAAGACATTTCCGTTTTTCAGCTTGATTATTACTTCACCGGGAGCGTGTTCTTCATTTTTCACCAATACAGTCTGATCCTGTGGAGTATCTGAGGGCAAACTGTAGCGTACTCCATCCTTTTCCGTAACCATCCTCTTAAGGATACTCACATTCGTACTGCCGATTCTCAATACAAAGAAGTTTTCATTTTCCGAAACCAATTCTCCTTCGTAAACAGTTCCGTTCTTCACCCGCAAAGATGTGGACGGGCCTGCGGCAAAGACGTAGCTGAATACAACCATCACTGCTATCAGGATTCCATAAGCACTTCTGTAAAACATCATCTCTCTCCTGAATCGTTTTCCTGCAAAAGCCCCTGCAGGAATCACGATACCAATAACAAACACAACTGTCTGAAACAATCAGGACATCGCCTCAACACATATCATTTTCATTATATTATTCCGCAGACCCTTTGTCCTTCTATCATCTTCTTCCTTCTGTTCTCTGCCTCAACCCTTGTCCTAAACTATTTTTATAATAGAAAAATGAAAGTAATCGATTTTCATACACACATTTTTCCCGATGAACTTGCTCCAAGGGCCATTTCCGTTCTGCTGGCCAATTCAAAAGAATCCCGTAATTATACAAATGGTACATATAAGGAACTGCAAAAATCAATGCAGACAAACGGAATAAGTACCTCCGTCCTTCTACCTGTAGCTACAAAGCCTTCTCAGGTCACTACAATCAACAGATCATGCCTTGATCTCAAAGGAAACGGCACAGTACCCTTTGGTTCTCTGCATCCTGAAACTAAAAACATAGAGGAAGAGATCTCTTTTCTTCTCAAGGCCGGGATCCCTGGAGTGAAGTTCCATCCGGAATATCAGGATTTCTATGTAGATGATCCCTCTTATTTCGGTATATATGAGCAGATCAGCGCTGCAGGACTGATAGCTGTATTTCATACAGGCAAAGATCCGGGGCCCTTCACCTGTGATCACTGCCTTCCTGACGCACTGGCAAGGGTTCATCGCAACTTTCCACGATTGCGCATAGTCGCTGCACACATGGGTGGATGGAGGGTCTGGGATGATGTCCGGAAATATCTCTGCGGATTACCCATTTACTTCGACACCTCAGCAGTATGCCATCTTCTCCCACCGGATGATTTTGTGAAACTTGCCCGTAAACACGGTATCGAACGGGTGCTTTTCGGGTCTGATTCCCCCTGGTTTGATCAGGGAGAATCAAGAAGATGGATAGAGGAACTGGCACTGACAGACAGCGAAAAAGAGATGATCCTGAGTAAAAACACACAGAGACTGCTTACAGGGGAGATTGAGGACTAATCTGGGGATTGCCCTTGCTGTCGTGCTTACCATAATGCAGAAGAATCTCGTTGGTATGGAAAAGTCTCCTTGCAAGCTCACGGGCAATATTAAGAATGAGCATTGAAAAGATCCCCTTGTCCTCATCAAATATCTCCATCAGGGTGTTTCGGCTCAGCACAAGCAGCACTGCATCCTCGGTAACCACTGCTGATGCGCTGTGATTAAGAATGCCTATTACAGATACTTCGCCTATACAGCCTCCGGGCCCGAATTCAATCAACTCAAGTGGTTCACTCCTGAAACCCAGATAAATAGACACCCTGCCGCTCAGGATTATGAATATCTCTGTGGCAGGTGTGTTTTCCTCCAGAATAACCTCCCCCGCCCCTCTTTCCAGAATCGTGCAATTTCCGCAGATCCTCTCTATCTGGGAATCCTCAAACCCGGAAAAAATCTTCACTTCCTTCAAAACCGGTATGACTGAGCGCAGTTCGAATTTTCTATTCATAATCACCCCATAAAAAAGGTACGACCAGATCCCCGCAGGAGGGAACACGCCGGATGAAAGCAATAATTGAGACAGGGCTGTTACATGTGGTATTTTATGATATCCCGCCCACAACTAATATAAATCCAGAATGGGTATAAGATGGGACTTAAAGCAGGAATCATCGGTTTACCAAATGTAGGTAAATCAACAATCTTCAACGCACTTTGCTCCGGCAAAGCGGCTGCAGAAAACTATCCATTCTGCACAATAGAGCCAAACCATGGTGTTGTGGAGGTTCCAGATGAGCGGCTGAGTCAGATAACCTCCTGCATTGAAACTGGTCGGGTCGTTCCAGCCCTCATTGAACTGATCGATATTGCCGGGCTTGTTAGAGGTGCAAGCAGGGGTGAGGGTCTGGGGAATCAGTTCCTGGGGCATATAAAGGAAGTTGACGCGATCATTCATGTGGTGAGGCTCTTCGAAGACTCCAGCGTTGTGCACGTTGACGGATCAATAGATCCCGAAAGAGATATCGACACAATAGAGACTGAATTGATTGTTAAAGACCTTGATACCGCGGAGAAAAGCCTCACTAAACTCTCAAAAAACAAGTCTCAGGATAGAGAGCACGAACTCCTGTTATCCAGCCTTGAGTTAATTGTAAACAATCTCTCATCCGGAGTGCCAATCCGTAAAATAGATCTCAGTCCTGAAATGCTCCACTCCATAAAAAGTTTCGGCTTTCTGACTCAGAAACCTGTTCTTCTGCTTGGCAACACAGGGGAAAAAGCCCTGTCTCCGCTGGATCGGAATCTGCTGCAGGAGTGTGCTGTTAAAACAGGCGGAGATTGTATTTTTCTTTGTGGAAAGATCGAAGCTGAGATTGCTGAACTCCCGGAAGGTGACCGGCATGAGTTTTTATCATCTCTTGGAATCACAGAAAGCGGCCTTGACACCCTTGCCCGTGCCGCTTACAAGCTTCTTGGTCTGGAGACATTCTTTACCGTAAACAAAAAAGAACTCCATGCCTGGACCATAAAGTCAGGAACGAACGCTTACAATGCAGCAGGAACAGTACATTCCGACTTCCAGGATCATTTTATCTGTGCTGAGGTCTACACTGTTTCAGATCTGGTGGAACTGGGATCAGAACAGGCATTGAGAGCTGCAGGAAAAATCCGCTCTGAAGGAAGAGATTACATTGTAAAAGACGGAGACATCATCCTTTTCAGGGCAAATCCCTGAAATGATTAACAGTATAGAAACACTGATCAGGACAGGTCATGAAAAAACTGCAATATGCATCAAGATGGTTCATCTGGAATATCCTTTCCAAGTCATTTAACGCACTGTACCTTCGGAAGAAATACAACTACAGTCTCACACCCGATTCTCAGCGCTTTCCCAGACCTCCTTTTCTTGTAGTGGCAAATCACGGGACATTTTTCGATCCCTGGATGGTTGGTCAGTACAGTCCCTGGCCTTTTTCCATAATGGTCAACGATGACGGGTTCAGAGGAAAGGGTATATCACAGTGGTACCTGAAAAATATCGGCTGTATCCCCAAACGTAAAGGTGCATCCGACTACAAGGCAATGAAAGCCACTCTTCAGCGGCTTAAAGAAGGATACCCTGTCTGTGTTTTTCCCGAGGGCCAGACCACCTGGGACGGTGAGACCCAACTGCTTTACAAAGGTCTGGAAAAAATGGTGATAAAAATGAATTGTCCTCTGGTAACTGTCAGGCTGAGGGGGAATTTTCTTTCTAAGCCCTGGTGGGCAGAGACAATCCGCAAAGGAAGAATCACAATTGAGATGAAAGTGCATGATCCGCAGGAATTCCAGGGCATAACAAGTGATGAGCTTTTCGAAAAAATAAAGTCCTCCATTTACCAGAATGACATTAAGGATCCTCAAAACCTTCAGTACCCCTTTTCAGGTGTAAGGCTGGCTGAAGGTCTGGAAAGATTTGTCTGGATATGCATGCAGTGCGGAAGTGAAGATACGCTGCAGACCGAAGGAAACATCATTAAATGTGCATCATGTGGAAAATCATGGGAAATCGATGCCCACTGCAGACTGAAAGGAGTCGGGGAAGACACAAATTCTCTGCATGATCTGAAAGACTGGGCCGATATGCACAGGGAGAAAGTAAAAGAAAAAACAAGCAGCGGTTCCGGGGTACTTACAGTAACTGAAAATGTAACTGTTCAGAATGAAAACGATGACCGTACATTTGTAAACACAAACACCGGTAAGGCTGTACTCACAAGCGATACTCTGAGTCTTGAAACTGAGTCAGGAACAGTATCCTGGCCGGTATCAGAAATCGAAGATTGTGTTGTACAGAAAAAGGACCTGTTTGAATTCAGGCACAAAGAAAGGTATGTCCGTTTCTTGTTCAATAAGAAAAGCCCGATGAAATGGGTCTATTACCTGCGGTACCTTAAAAACTACGAAGATTTTGAAAAGAGAGGGTACTTGTGAAAGCGGCGCCTTCAGGCGCCGCTTTATAAAGCTTATCAAACATTTGCAGTCGAGAGGGTCTTAACCGGAACCATCCATTGATGTTTGTCTTCCAGCTCACCGTACTGGATTCCCTGAATCTGTTTGTAAAACCTGGTCAGTGTCTCCCCTGCTTCGTCCTGTTTTCCGAAAGTATACACTTTGTCTCCATCGGTTATCGAATAGACAGGTGTGATCACAGCCGCTGTTCCGCAGGCACCAATCTCCGCAAACTCAGGAAGTTCAGTTACAGGTATCTGCCGCTTCTCCACTTTCATACCGAAGTCGGAGGCTATTACCTGGAGACTGCTGTTGGTGATGGATGGCAGAATCGATGATGAAGCGGGTGTGACATACCTGTTGTCTTTTGTGATCCCGAAGAAATTTGATGTCCCGAACTCATCGATGTATTGATGAGTAGCGGAATCAAGATACAGACATATCGGATACCCCTTTGCCTTCCCGTCAAAATCACCCAGCATCCCGGCAGCATAATTTCCGGCAGCTTTGACATGTCCAACACCTCTGGGTGCTGCTCTGTCGTAACCACGCTGTATATAGGCATTAACAGGTGCAAATCCGTTCTTGTAATAAGGACCCACAGGCATACATAGAACCAGAAACAGGTAATCCTCTGAAGGATGCACGCCAATGTGGGGACTGGATCCCACAAGCAAAGGTCTTATATACAGACTTGCTCCTGTACCGTAAGGAGGAACCCATTCGATATTACGCCGCACAAGTTCATTAACTGCCTCCAGAAACAGCCCCTCCGGAGGACCCTGCATCATCAGCCGCTCCGCCGTGGCCTGCATCCTGGCCGCATTCATTTCAGGTCTGAAAACCGCTACCGTTCCATCAAGCTGTGTAAATGCCTTCATCCCCTCAAAGCAGGCCTGACCATAATGGAAACAGGTCGCAGCAAGATGAAAACGCAACTCTGGATCGGTCTTTATCTCAATCTCACCCCATTTGCCGTTTGTGTAGCTGCAGGTGACAAAACAATCCGTCTGAGTATACTTGAACCCCAGATTCCGCCAATCAATGTTTTTCATAATACTTCCCTTAAAAAGGAAACAGATATTTCACGCTCCGGCCCTGAGGAACGGAGCGCAGTATTCTATTTGACAGCAGCTTGACAAATCTCAGATGCTATCTCTGATTTGCCGGAATTGTCCATGAATCTGTCCTTCATGAGCTTGTATTTAAGACTGTCGATCAAGGCCAGCCAGGAGGCTTCGATGATGTTTGTGGAAACGCCTACAGTTCCCCACCTGCTGATACCGTCTGATGACTCTATAAGCACCCGTACCTTGGACTCAGTGCCATCCCTGCCATCAAGTACCCTCACTTTGAAGTCTTCCAGCTTCACCTTGCTAAGCGAAGGATAAAACTTGATCAGAGCCTTGCGCAAAGCGTTATCAAGCGCGTTCACCGGCCCGTCACCTTCAGCAGCAGTGTGTTCGAAAACATCATTTTCCTTTATCTTTATAGTCGCCTCGGAAAAAACACTTCCGTTTTCCCTTTTCTCCTCGATCACCCTGAAACCCATTACGATGAAGGGCTCCCGGAATTGTCCCAGCATCTCCCTGGCAATCAGTTCAAAAGATCCCTCAGCCGCCTCAAACTGATATCCCTGAGACTCAAGCTCCTTGATTTTCAAGAGAAGCTTCTTTACATCCGGATCTTTCTTATTCAATCCGGGACGGATTGTCTCAAGCTTCTCCAGCATGGTTCCGGAGCCAGCCTGGTCTGATACGACAAATTGACGTTTGTTACCGGTACAGTCAGGAGACACATGCTCAAAGGACTCCCTCACTTTACGCACTCCATCAGCATGAGCACCGGCCTTGTGAGAAAATGCCGCTTTGCCCACATACGGTGCCCGGATATCAGGTGTAACGTTGGCAATCTCAGCGATAAATACCGAGAGTGTCGAAAGGGTCTTGAGCTGCTGCGGGGTCACAAGCGAAAACCCTCTCTTCAACTGAAGATTCGGGATAATTGTGCAGAGATTGGCATTACCGCATCTCTCCCCAAGTCCGTTGATTGTGCCCTGAACATGAACCGCTCCGTTTATTACGGCCACACATGAATTTGCATCCGCACAACCGGAATCGTTATGAGCATGGATACCAAGCGGCGTCGGGATTTTCGATAAGACATCCTGAAATATCGCGGTCAGTTCATCGGGCAGAATACCACCATTGGTATCACAGAGTACTATGCAGTCTGCACCTGCTTCACCGGCTGCCATAAGGGTACTGATCGCATACTGAGGATCAGACTTGTATCCGTCAAAGAAATGCTCGGCATCGTAGATAACCTCTTCCATGTTCTTTTTCAGAAACCTGACGGAGTCGGCTATCATCCTGAGGTTCTCGTCTTTGTCGGTACCTATGACATGGGTGACGTGCAGATCCCAGCTTTTACCGAATATTGTGGCAACCGGGACTCCCGTTTCCACCAGATTCCTCAGAAAAGGATCATCCTCGCTCTTACACCCCGGCCTTCTTGTGCTGCCGAAGGCTGCGATTTTCGCATGGAATCCTGCCCTGGATACCTCTCTGTAAAATTCGGTATCAATCGGACTGGTGGGATTGGGCCATCCTCCCTCAATATAGTGAATCCCGAACTCATCGAGTTTTTCGGCGATACGAAGCTTGTCACTCAGGGAAAAACTGATCCCCAGCGCCTGATTTCCATCACGTAACGTGGTGTCATAAAGAGATACGGATTGTTTTTTGTTTTTCATACTTTTCTGCCGATAAAACATCAGTTCAGGAAACCATAGATGCTATCAGGTCTCCAACCTCAGTAGTGCTCATTCCCATTCGTCCTGCAGACATGCTCTTTATCTTGCCGGAAGCGAGAGCATCATAAACTGCTTTGTCAATAGCCGCGCTTGCCTCTTTCTCTCCGAGAGTATCGAGCATCATACCACCGGCACAGATCGCAGCAAGAGGATTGATCACATTCTGGCCTGTATACTTGGGAGCACTCCCCCCGATAGGCTCGAACATCGAAACCCCTTCAGGGTTTATGTTTCCACCCGCAGCTATGCCCATACCGCCCTGGATCATTGCACCAAGATCGGTTATTATGTCACCAAAGAGGTTTTCTGTCACTATTACATCGTAGAACTCCGGACTTTTCACCATCCACATGGTGCAGGCATCCACATGATTGTAATCCCTCTTGATATCGGGATAATCCTTCTCCCCCACCTCATTGTGTGTGCGCACCCACAGATCACCTGCATACGTAAGCACATTGCATTTGTGAACAAGTGTCAGAAGCTTCTTCTTGTTCCTTTTACGCGCATATTCATAGGCATACCGTATGCATCTTTCTACTACGCTGCGCGAATAAACCATCACCTGTGTGGCTATCTCCTGAGAGGTTCCAACCATCGCAGCCCCGCCCATTCCGGTATAGATACCGCCGGAATTCTCCCTTATGACCACAAAATCTATCTGTTCCGGCCCTTTGTCCTTCAGCGGGGTTTCAACATTGGGATAGAGCTTGACAGGACGAAGATTGATGTACTGATCAAGAGCGAATCTCAGTTTGAGAAGTATGCCAAGTTCCAGAATACCCGGTTTAACATCCGGATGCCCGATAGCACCGAGATAAATTGCGTTCTGCTTGCGAAACTCCTCGATTGCGGAATCAGGAAGCGTTTCCCCGGTCCGTTTATAACGTTCACCACCGAAATCATAATTTGTAAAGTTCAACTTTATTCCGAAACGCTTCGAAGCAGCCTCCAGAACCTTTACTCCCTCCCGAAGTACTTCAGGACCTGTTCCATCTCCCGGCATCAATGCAATATTGTAGCTTTTCATTTAGGCACCCTTCTCCGATTTTTTCGCGGCCATAACTACCGCTGCTGGTAACTTACGTTTGAATTTCTTCATTCTGGCTATTTTGTTTACAACATCCATATATGCCAGTGCCGACGCCTCGACGATATCGGTACTGGTTCCAATACCGTTAAAAACCCCCTCATCGGACCTGGCCACTATAGAAACCCGTCCCTGGGCATCGCGGCCCTCAGTCACGGCTTCCAGATGAAAGTTGTCTATTTTAATCTTGTATCCGACAATCCTGTCGATTGCCTTTGTCGCCGCATCAACCGCCCCGTCACCGCAGGCCGCCTCACTGTAGAGCTTTCCATCAACAAGGATTCTCGCGGTGGCCGTTGGGATAGTTCCTTTCCCGCTTGACACATTTAAGAATTCGAGCACAAACCTGTCCTTGAGATCTTCACTGCTCTTTGATTCCATAAGCACAATAAGATCATCATCGTACACTGTGCCCTTCTTATCCGCCAGCTCCTTGAATCGCCTGTAAATGTCCTCGGAACTGGCCTCAACCTCACTGTAACCCAGATCCAGAAGACGCGACCTGACCATGTGGCTCCCGGAACGGCTGGTCAGGTTCATCCTGTTTTCCTTCAAGCCGATCGATTGCGGCGTTATTATCTCATAGGTCTTCTTTTCCTTGAGCACTCCGTCCTGATGAATTCCGGAGGAATGGGAAAAAGCATTGGATCCCACTATGGCTTTGTTTGGCTGCACCGGCATGTGACAGAGTTCTCTGACGAGCTTGCTTGTTCGCATGATCTCGCGCGTATTTACAGATGTGGAAAGGCCGAAAAGATCTTTCCTCACCTTTATCGCCATCACAATCTCTTCCAGCGCGGCATTACCCGCTCTCTCTCCAATA
>DAOTAZ010000021.1:0-18492 GCA_035382965.1 Chitinispirillaceae bacterium
AAATACTCTAAACACTATATATGGGGGCTACCCATTAAAATGTCGGATGCCCCAATATTGGTATCCATTGTTATCGAGAATAATGTCAATACCGATACCGACCCCGAATCGGAACAGGCAGTTATGGTTATAATTAAAATATGAGGCCGATAAACCTGAGGAACTCATCTATGGTTCCTCCAGCTTTTTGTCTGTTCCACTCCAGAACCTTATCGTAATAGAAGTCATCCTCGGAGTGTTCCATCCTGACATCACAGATAACAGACTGGAGCGGTGATTTCTTTTTGCGGGTGCATTTGCAGTCGACAATCTTGTTAAGGGATACTTTTTCGGGAATGTCATCATCGTCGAATTCCACCACATAGGGAAAGGTGCGGCAGGTCAAAGGACGACATCGGTAAACTGAGCATAGATTGTGCCTGTTAAGAAATATGCAGCGTGAATTGCGTTTTCGCAGGCCCATGGCCAGCTTTCCCTTCTTCAGTTTTACCCACAGGTCCGCCTCAGGATCATACTCCATCTCCTTTTCATTGTAGAAACGGATTATTTTCCTGGCCGGCAGACCAAGAGCTTCGCAGAGCCGCCGCACATCACTGCATGTGACCGGCACAACCGGTACTGAGCAGCATGTGGCACATCGGCCACACTCAACTGTCAGAAATTCACGTTGATTTTTGATTTTCGCTTTTCCCATTACTCTTAACTAAACTACAAAATACACTGCCATCACCGTATCGAGTGTAATATCAATTCCGATTTCAGAAATTCAGAAGATAGGCCTCAATAAACATGTCAATGTCCCCGTCGAGTACAGCCTGGGTATTTGATGTCTCCACATCCGTACGGTGATCCTTGACCAGATTATAAGGATGCAGTACATAGGAGCGGATCTGGCTTCCCCATTCGATCTTCTTTTTCTCAGCCAGTTTAGATTGCCTCTCCTTTTCCTCGATCTCTTTATAGTGCTGACGAACCCGGGCTTTGAGGAGTCTTAAGGCAGTAGCCCTGTTTTTCATCTGTGACCGCTCATTCTGGCAGGCAACGACTATTCCTGTTGGTATATGGGTCATCCTTACCGCACTGTCTGTTTTATTTATATGCTGGCCGCCCGCTCCGCTTGCCCTGTAGGTATCGACTCTGATATCCTTTTCCTCAATCTGGAAATCATCGACCTCTTCAACGATCGGGTAAGCATAGACAGATGCAAAAGAGGTATGGCGCCGTGCGTTTGAATCAAATGGAGAGATCCTGACCAGACGATGTACACCGGATTCAGCTTTCAGATGTCCATAAGCGTATTCGCCCTGTACTTCGACAGTTACACTTTTAAGCCCTGCTTCTTCACCAGGTTGATAATCCAGAATATTCTGCGTAAAGCCTCTGCGTTCCATCCACCTGGAATACATGCGGAAAAGCATTTCAGTCCAGTCACAGGATTCTGTTCCACCCGCTCCGCTGTGTATGGTTAAAATTGCCGGAGCACTATCATCTTCACCACTGAGTTTTCTGATAAATTCAATATGAGCGATTTGCTTCTCGAGTTCATCGGCTTGCTCATTCAGCTCAACAAGAGTTTTTTCATCACCATCTTCACTTGCCATCAGAAAGAACTGCTCAAGCTCTTCACCATCGTTATAAGCTTTTTTCCAGGGCTCAATCACCCTTTTAGCATTCTTGATTTCTTTTAATACCTTTTGTGCTTCCTGGGGATCATCCCAGAAATTATTCCCGGAAGCCTGCGACTCGAGGGTTTCGATCTTCTGTTCCAACTGATCTACTTCAAAGATACCTCCGCAGATTATCAATTCTGGTCCTGAGATCCTTTATTCTGGTTATCTCAATGATAGTGGCCATTATTAATTCCTCCTGATTATAAACAGATTAGGCCCTGAATTCCGCATAAGAGATAGAAGATCCAGCTTACACATTTGATTTCACTGCAATGCGTCGGAAATCTGCAACCGGAACTTACATCCACACACTCTTCTTTATTTTTCGATAGAAGAAAACAGGTAAAAATACTTTTTATTTCTCCTTAACCGGCCAAAACTTTTTAATGACTTCATGTAACCTTATAAAAGCCATTGGGTTAAGAAGATGCGGATCAGGAAAAAAACCCAATACCTTGGGCATTTAACATAGGATAATACTGTATATTGTGGTAAAATTCGAAATTTATATCTTGACTACGTCGATTCGTGACCCTATATTTAGATTTGTTTGCAAAAATTCTCCCATTTTTACATAACCGCAGAGAAGAAAATCTAAGCTGAATCGTATTTAGAAGGAGTATATGTCCATGGTCACCAATACTACGGCCGAATCCAAACCAACTAAAGCATCATCATACGATGAGCGAGAGAGTATGCCAGAGAATAATTCACAAGAGTCACTGAAGGAGAGGCTGACCAGGAAAAAAGCTTCTTTAAGTGACAACGCCCGTACAGTATTGGAGAAGCGCTATCTCAAAAAAGATGAAAATGGAAAGGTGATCGAGACTCCTGAGGAGATGTTTTTCAGGGTTGCTGAAAATATTGCCAGTGCTGAGAGGCTGTTTGGCACTGAAAGCAATCCGGATATCTGGACAGAGAAGTTTTACAACATGATGGTAGATCTTGATTTTCTTCCCAACTCGCCTACACTCATGAACGCCGGTAGAGAACTTCAGCAACTCTCTGCGTGTTTTGTACTGCCGGTAGGGGATTCAATGGAGGATATTTTCAATGCGGTAAAGTATACTGCTCTGATCCATAAGAGCGGTGGCGGGACAGGTTTCTCCTTCTCTAACATTCGTCCGAAAAATGACAGGGTAAAATCAACCAAGGGTATCTCCTCCGGACCACTTTCCTTTATGAAGGTATTTGATACAGCTACTGAAACTGTAAAGCAGGGTGGAACAAGGAGGGGAGCAAACATGGGTATTCTCAACTGTTCTCATCCTGAAATCATGGATTTTATAGAGATGAAGGAAAAAGATGGGGTCCTGTCAAATTTCAACATCTCTGTAGCAATCACAGATGAGTTTATGGAAGCGTTGAAGCGGGATGAGGAGTATCCACTGCGCAATCCCCGCACAGGTGAAGTTGTTGGCCGGCACAAAGCATCGAAGGTCTTCAAGCGCATAGTTGAACTTGCATGGAAAAACGGCGAACCCGGGGTTGTATACATTGACAAAATCAATGCCGCAAATCCTACACCGCATGTAGGCAGAATCGAGAGCACAAATCCCTGCGGAGAACAGCCGCTCCTCCCCTATGAGTCATGCAATCTCGGATCGATAAACCTGGCCCATATGATCTCTGATAATAATGGAAAGAAGGAGGTCAATTATTTCAAGCTGGGCAATACTGTCAGGACAGCAGTTCGTTTTCTGGACAATGTAATAGAAGTGAACAGGTATCCTCTGCCTGAAATTGAGAAGCTGACAAAATCTAATCGCAAAATCGGGCTTGGTGTGATGGGATTTGCCGATATGCTCATCGAATTCGGTATCCCGTACAATTCTCATGCAGCAGCCAGTCTGGCTGAGGAGATCATGAAATTTATCCAGGAGGAGGGCCGCAAGGTCAGTGCTTTCCTGGCAAGAGAGAGAGGAGTCTTTCCCAATTTCAAGGGATCGACTTTCGACAAGGGCGGGGAGGAAGGCGGCCTGAGAGTAAGGAATGCTACAGTTACTACAATTGCCCCTACAGGAACAATCAGCATGATTGCAGGATGTGCAAGCGGGATAGAGCCGCTGTTTGCAATAGTATATGAGAAGAATGTTCTTGACGGGAAGCGTTTGCTCGAGGTTCATCCGGCTTTCAAACGTATAGCTCAGGATGAGGGTTTTTACTCCGAGGAGCTGATGAAGATGGTCGCGGATACCGGAAGCCTCAATAAAGTCTACGGAATACCAAAGCGGATCAGAGACATTTTTGTTACAGCACACGACATTGAACCCAGGTGGCATATTATCATTCAGGGGGCTTTCCAGAAATACACCGACAACGCGGTATCTAAAACTGTCAACTTCCGTCACGATGCCACAGTCGCGGATGTCGAGGATGTTTTCAGACAGGCCTATGATCTTAACTGCAAAGGCGTCACCGTATACCGTGACGGCTCACGCCAAAACCAGGTTATCACCACCGGAACCGGCGGTCAGGGTACAAGTCACACAACCGGTGAGGCATCGTACTTTACCGGCACCATCCATCCCAGACCACGTCCATCAGTGACACATGGCCGTACATACAAGACCAAAACCGGTTGCGGGACTCTTTATGTGAATATTAACTCCGATAACTTCGGATTCTGCGAAGTGTTCACCCAGATGGGTAAGTCGGGAGGCTGCGCGGCATCCAACGCTGAAGCGGTTTCGCGCCTTGTATCACTTGCTTTGCGTGCGGGAGTAGATCCCAAGTCGATTGTTGAGCAGCTCAGGGGAATCCGCTGTCCGATACCCACATGGCATGAGGGTGAAATGATTCTCTCCTGTGCAGATGCGATCGGGAGGATACTTGAGAAGGGGATAAACGAGATCCAGGGACAGCAGCAGAATCAGATCACATTCAGCAGTCTTGACATGGGTTATTGTCCTCAGTGTCCGGAATGCGGCGGCATAATGGAGACTGAAGGCGGATGCGCGGTGTGCAAGAGCTGCGGTTTTTCAAAGTGCGGATAAGAAAAGTTGCGGTATCAGGATCGTGATATACACGATGCTGATACCGTCTGTTTGGATACAAACTCTCTAATACTCTTTCGATAACACATAAAACTTCCCCCATCTATTCAAAACATCTTTTAAAACTGTTATCAGAGACGTAAAAAGTAGAAAACAGCATTAATTTTATGTTTCCTTGCAGGAAACAAATTGCTCGTTCCGCTTTAGGTTCTTAATTCATCTCAGGGGTGAATTAGTGAATTAGCCTATCAAATTTTCCCCTCATTTAGCTCATTAATTCACCCCAGAGGTGAATTTATCCGTTTCCTGGTATCTCCATAAATATTAATAAGAATACAATTTTCAATAAACAATGTCTTTTTCAGAGCTGGTCTTGTTGAATCCTGGGGAAGAGGTATAGAGAAAATTGTCAAAGAATGTACTGAACATCGCTGCCCCAAACCTGTGTTTGATTATAGAGAATCTGGACTTATGGTAGAGTTTAAACGGCGGCCATCTAAAATTCCGGTAGACAGTATGTCACCAGAAATATCCAGAAAGATATTAATGCTGATAAAGAAAAACCCGGCTATTACAACTTTAACAATGGCCGATAAAATAAAGGTAAATAAGCGTACAATCCTTCGGCATCTGGAACGACTGAAATTGGAAGGTAAAATTGAAAGAATTGGCTCCACAAAAAGGGTTATTGGCAAGCAATAGAAAACCGTTGATAATTCAAAAGATTTTCACCCTCCTTCAATCACAAAAAAAGATCCCTGGCCATCCCGTCAGCATACAACAACCCTTCTTCGGTGGCGTACCACCGCGGTTTCCCGTATGCTATCCGTCCAGAGGATAGAAAGATCTCCAGCTTTTCCTTATTGACGCAGTCGGTGAAGTTCATTCCGGTCAGAATTCTGAATCTCTCCTCATCGATACCTCTGGTTCTCCTTAAACCCAGAAAAATCATCTCTTTGGCAAGAGTGTCATCATTTACATTCTCAATCCAGGATTGTGGTAAGATGTTCTGCTCAAGATTACAGATATACTCATTTACATCTGCTTTATTGGCCCATCTTTTCCGGTTAAAGTAAGAATGAGCGGCGCAGCCGAGGCCTATGTATTCCCTGTGATCCCAATATGCTTCATTGTGTCTGCAGCTAAAGGAGGGCATCGCGTAATTGGAGATCTCGTACTGCCTGAATCCATGCTTGATACATTCTGATCTGACAATGGATGTCATCTCAAGCATTGTGTCTTCATCAGGAAGAGGAAGAATGCTAAGATGTCTGCCAAAAGATGTATTGGGGCTGATAGTGAGTTCATAAGCGGAAATGTGCTTGATAAATGATGTTGAAAACAGATTTTTCAGCGTTTCCCTGAGGGTTTCTGTTGTCTGGCCTGGAAGGCCGTAGATTATATCCGCTCCGATAGAATTGAAGCATGATAAAGAGGGAGAATTGAGTACTTCTATAGCCCTGATCGCAGAGTGTTTCCGCCCGGAAACAGAGAGTTCTTTGTCAGACAGGGATTGAATCCCAAAAGTGATTCTGTTTACACCAGCATTACATAATGAATCTGCTTTTTCTTCTGAATAGGATTCAGGATTGCATTCTACGGAGAATTCAAGATCAGGGCTGGTATTGAGATTTCGGATAAGGCTCGATGTGAAATAATTCCACTGTTTCGATGACAGTATCGAGGGGGTGCCGCCACCGAAATAAATGGTTTCGATCTCGTATCTTTCGAGTTTCAGTTGAAGGCAGAGAAGATTCCATTCTGTTATGACAGCTTGCAGATACCTGTCTGCCAGCAAGGAATCGTACCTGATGGAAAAGAAATCACAGTAATGACACTTTCCTGCACAGAATGGGATATGGATGTAAAGAGAAATACCGGAAGACATATTAACTATTGCGGTTCAGTATCGGACTTATTGGAATCTGTTCTGAGTATCAGACTGGTTTCCAGTTTTTTATAATTCTGATTGCTTCCCGCATCTTGATCGGGTTTTTAATTCCCGGCTTAAGCTCCAGACCGCTGTTTAAATCTACTCCATATGGCTGAACAGACCTGAGAGCCTCTTCGAGATTAGAAGGGTTAAGACCTCCGGCAAGAATGATATTATCGAACTTTTCGCAGGCCTTTCTCGCAATTTCCCAGTCGAAAGTATCTCCGGTTCCTCCATACATCTGTTCATGCCATGTATCGAGTAGAATGCCTGCAGTATGATATGATTCAAGAAGAGTCAGATCGGAATCAGGTTTTACGGAAAATGATTTTATGACCGGGTAGGGTATCCTGGAACACATATCAGGTGTTTCGGATCCGTGCAGTTGAACAGTGTCTATTCCGGAGACCTGGGCGATGGAAATGACATCTTTTATGTTCTGGTTGACAAATACACCTACTTTAGAAATAAAGGGCGGCAGTTGATTTATGATTTCTCTCGCCGCGGAAGGGGAGATATTTCTTGGACTTTTAGAATAAAAGATAAATCCCAGAGCATCAACGCCCAGATTTGATGCGATCCTCGCGTCATCATACCTTGTGATCCCGCAGATTTTCACCCTTAAACTCATATTCAGACATTCTCCTCTACAAGAGAGAGTTCCTTTATCAGCCCGGATGGATCATCTATTCTCATCAGTGATTCTCCGACCAGAAGTGCCTTTACTCCGGCATCCCGCATCATCCGCGCCTGGGTCCCATTCTCAATTCCACTCTCGGAGACAACAAGGGTAGATGGAGGAATCTGTTTAATCAGAGAGAGTGTTGTTGAAAGATCAGTTTGGAAAGTATTGAGATCGCGGTTATTTATGCCAATCATTATGGGGTCAAGTCTCATTACCCGTTCCAGTTCAACAGAAGAATGTACCTCTATAAGAGGATCTATCCTGAAAGAGAGTGCGGCCTGGTAAAGATCTTTCAACTGGAAGTCATCGAGTGCCGCTGCGATCAGAAGCAGAGCATCGGCACCTGTCCGGGCGGTCTGCTCAATTTGCACTATATCTATCAGAAAATCTTTCCTCAAAACAGGAATAGGAACAGCATTGCGGACAGTTGACAGATATTCAATTGACCCCTGAAAAAACTGCTCATCCGTGAGAACAGAAACAGCATGTGCTCCACCTTTAAAGTAGCGTTCTGCGATGATCAGAGGATCGAAATCGGGACGGATAATCCCTTTAGATGGTGAGGCTTTCTTTACTTCAGCAATAATCCCCATCGATGGCGCTTCGGAAAGAGCCCTGGCGAACTTTCTTGGAGTAAACTCGGGAAAAGATGCTGAAAATTTCCTTTGCCTCAGTTCTTTCACCTCGAGTTTTTTCCGCTCGATAATCTTCTGTAGAATAGCAGGTTTATCGCTCAATTTAAGGCTCCTGCGATTCCAAGGAAATTAGAAAGTATTGTTTTTCCACCCTCTGTAAGGATCGATTCAGGATGGAATTGCACCCCGTAAACAGGATATTCCCTGTGCCTGAGTCCCATTATTAAACCATCATCGGTTTCAGCAGTTACCTGCAGGCATTCCGGAAGAGTCTTTCGCTCAACAATCAGACTGTGGTAGCGTGTAGCGGTAAACGGTACAGGCAGATTCTGAAAAATGTCCTGTCCATTATGATGGATCTGCGATACCTTTCCATGCATAAGGTAAGGAGCCCTGATTACTTTCCCCCCGAAAGCAAAACCGATTGACTGATGTCCCAGGCAGACTCCCAGCAGCGGGATTTTTTTTCCCAGCGCACTGATTACATCAACAGAGATTCCGGCTTCTCTTGGAGAGCAGGGTCCGGGAGAGATAATGATAGCCTGAGGAGAAAGTACATCGATTTCCTCAACAGTTATCCGATCGTTTCTGAAAACACGAATCTCATCTTTGTAAAGTTCACCCAGATACTGTACCAGATTGTATGTGAATGAATCGTAATTGTCTATCATCAGAATCATACTAGCTGCTCCATTGGCGGACCGGAGGCAATAAAGCTCGCATTTTGCAATGCCGAGAAAAGAGCACCGGCTTTGTGTACACTTTCCTGGTATTCGGAGGAGGGGACAGAGTCAGCGACAATTCCTGCTCCGGCCTGCACCAGTGCTGTTCCCTTACTGTAAACTATAGTACGGATTACTATGCAGGTGTCCATATTTCCACTGAAATCCAGATAACCCAAGGCACCTCCATAGAGCCCGCGCCTTACCGGTTCAAGTTCATCGATAATTTCCATCGCCCTTATTTTAGGTGCTCCGGAAAGAGTTCCTGCCGGAAAACAGGAAAAAAGCGCATCAAACTGGTCCAGACCTTTACGGAGCATGCCTTTGACATTGCTGACCAGATGCATCACATGGGAATACTTTTCGATATGCATCATATCTTCAACATGAACTGAGCCGTACTCACTCACCCTGCCCACATCATTTCGCCCCAGGTCCACAAGCATTATATGTTCAGCGATTTCCTTGGGATCAGTCTTGAGCTGAGCAATGAGCTCCTCATCTTCTACTTCGCTTTTTCCCCTCTTTCTTGTTCCTGCAATCGGTCTGTTTTCCACAACTCCATCTTCAACCCTGACAAGCATCTCCGGTGACGCACCGATAACGGATGCTCCTTCAAGAGAAAGATAGTACATGTAAGGAGATGGATTGACAACACGCAGAATCCTGTAAAGATCGAACGGGTCAGCTTCGAGTGTAATCGAAAACCTCTGAGACAAAACCACCTGGAATATATCACCGGCTTTTATGTATTCTTTACAACGCTCTACCGCTTCTTCAAAATCCTGCTGATGAAAATTGGATGTCTGCTGATTGCAGGGCCCCACATTGATATCAGTATTTACCACAGTTGTCTTGATTCTTCTATCCATCTCATCGATACTGGCAAGCGCCTGCAAGTATTCTTCTTTCAGATCATCACCAGGTTCAAGGATGATATTGCTGATAAGGAGCAGTTTGTGTTCCCGGTTATCAAAGGCAATCAGATCTTTGTAAAAGGCAAAAAAGATATCGTCGAGAGGGTCACCCTTTGGGTTTTTATCGGGAATATTCTCCCATAGACGGATAGAATCGTAGGAGAAGAAACCAACTGCTCCTCCGCAGAATGGAGGCATTCCCTCGATGCGGGCAGGTTTGTAGGCAGATAGTATTCTGCGTAAAGCCTCAATCGGTTTTCCTGTTCCTGAGTCCTGCCTTGAGCCGTTTATTTCCCATTTCTCTCCTTTTGCCCGAAAAGTCAGAAAGGGATTACCACCCAGGAAAGAGTACCGGGCTACAGTTTCACCACCGGAAACACTTTCCAGCAAAAACGAGTGCTTTTCAGAGGAATAGAGCTTTTTCCAGATTGAAACCGGTGTTTCTATATCCGCAAGAATGGGTTTACATACCGGGATCACATTGCAATCCGAAGAAATCTCTTTGATCTCTTTGTAACTTAATACTTTCAAATTCATTCCCGGGGAAAATTATAAAATGCGATTGAACACAGATGTCTTAAATATAATTGGTTGCAGCCGGTTTCGATCTCACCTTTGTAAGCAGTTGAATCACAGATTGGTCTTTTTACTCTTTACCAGATGGAGAAACAATTAATTAACCAGTTTTCAATCCTATCAAAGATCCTCAGTTCAACATGGTAATGCTCTTATTTTTTTGAAAGAGAGTTTTGAAGACAGGAATCCAGGTTAAAAAGATCATCAAGGGACTTTGCAGCTATAAAAAAGGCATTGCGAAACGGCTGGTTAAAGGAATTGTTTCCATATCTGGTCCGCAAGGGGGTTAATAGAATACAGCCGGTTTTATTTTTCGGGCAGAAAGTGAAGTCAGCAATGAGCCTGTTAAACTCAGCGTAAGATTCCGGAAGACTGCATCTGTTCCTGGATATCATCCGGAAAAGGCAGTAACGGTCCGGAGCACACTGATTCCGCACTTTATGAGCTATATCGCTCATCGAAAAACGGGCATTGATTTCAATAACCGGAGCAATATTTTCAATACCATCTCTATCAGTATATACGAAAGAATCAAAACCAGCAGGGCCAAAATAACCGGCAGAGGTGAGTTCTTCAACTGCAGGTTTGACATGTTTCTCAATGACAGGAGAATATTTATCCAGCACAAAATCTTCGGGGGAGAGCAAAATGGCGTAGAATGCGCCATGTCGGTTTGCCAGAAAACGCTGATGCCGATAGCTACTGACTGATCCGTCAGGTTCAATATACACAGATGTAGACAGATCATAAAGACGGCTGCACCATGGCTCCACAACAGCTCCCCCATGCTCGATCAGGGGTATAAGCTGATCGGATATCGAATTTACCGGCACATGTGAAACAAGCCTTCTGAAACCATATCCTGAGCCTCCAAAAGTTGGTTTTATAACAAGCGGAAAAGAATCTTTGAGCGAATCGAGTGCAGAACCAAAATCATCGATTGATTGGCAATACCGGGTTCCTGGTACTCCTGATCCATATTTACTGTTGATTTCATGGCAAAAAGCGCGGGAATTACATCTCCTGATTATTGATAAATCGGGGCATTTTACTTCTGCACCTGTCTGAGATACTCTTTTTAGCGAGTTTTCGTTCCACCCCCAGGAGACAGCCTGAAAAGATGAGCAATCACCATCATGAAAAGGTTCTGCGAAGGAGAGTCCTGCAGAATGGATATATTCCAAATATTCCGCAGGTATTTCAATATCAAGGAGTACCCTGTCCCCTGCAGATCCCATCAGGCCGAAAAGCACCGACATTTCTGCAGAGGACTGTTTCAGGTTCCTGAAAGGAAATCCGCCCAGTTGGAGGTCGAACAGGGCATCGAGATAAAAAAGACGGCCCCTGTTACTCATGCCCCTGATGAGAGCACAGCCAGATTTTTCTCCAGCTTTTCCAGATTGACAAGCAACCCCTGATACTTTTCTCTTTCCTTTGCTATCACATCCGCTGGGGCCCTTGAGACGAAGCTTTCGTTTTCCAGGCGGTTCTTTGTGTTTTCAATGAGACCACGCATGCGGTTAATCTCTTTTGTCAAACGTTCAATCTCTACCTTCCGGTCAATAAGACCTTCAAGGAGGAGAAAGACCTGATTTCCATATACTACAGCCGATCCCGCAAAAGAGGGCTTTGTTGCCTCTGTGTCGACTGTAGCAGATGAAAGCCTTGCAAAGAGATTAATAAGCGGAATCTGCGAAATCATCCAGTCGCAAAATTCTCTGTTTTCAGGGATCACAACAGCAGTACCCTGCTTATCCGGAGGAATATTGTTTTCTGCTCTGATAGTACGCAAAGCGGTGATTATTTCCTTCAGGATATTGAACCTCTTTTCCGCCTGTTCATCAATCAGTTCTTTATTTACAGTGGGATAAGAAGCATTCATGATCGATTCCGAATCGATCACTGACGGGAAAGAGACCTTCATCCTTAAATTGAACCAGATTTCCTCGGTTATAAACGGCATGATCGGATGTAAAAGTTTCAGAATGGAAGCAAGCACAAAAGATGACAGCGTGATAGCATCTGAGTGCCTTTGCGGGTCTTCATTCTGATAGAGGTCTCCTTTTTTTGCCTCGATGTACCAGTCACAGAACTCATGCCATGTAAAATCATACAGTGTATGACATGCCTCATTGAAGCGATAGGAGGAAAGGGCATCATTGATGCTTTCAACAGTCCTTTGAAGCTTACTGAGGATCCACTTGTCTTCCGCTTTGAGACGATCAACAGGCGGGAGACTGCTGATCTCGATTTTCTCCTTGATATTGCTCAGAAGAAAACGTGAGGCATTCCAGAGTTTATTTGCAAAGTTACGTCCGATATCGAAAGTGTCCTTGCCCAGATAGACATCAGCACCCTGGGCAGTGATCATGATCATAGAAAACCGCAGCGCATCAGCACCATAAACCGGAATGATCTCCAGAGGATCAATGGAGTTTCCCAGTGACTTACTCATCTTCCGTCCGGTTTTATCACGCACAGTACCATGAAGAATTATATCCCTGAAGGGAAGTTTACCTGTAAAATGAAGTCCTGACATTATCATCCTGGCAACCCAGAAGAAAAGGATTTCCGGAGCAGTGACAAGTGCATTTGTGGGATAAAACTTCTTGAGAAGTTTTGTATCCTCAGGCCATCCCATGGTTGAAAAAGGCCACAGCCAGGATGAGAACCAGGTGTCAAGTACATCCTCTTCCTGTCTTAGCTTGAGAGATCCGCATTCCGGGCATTTCTCAGGTGTCTCTTCCTTGACTATTATATGACCGTTTTCGCAGTACCATACAGGAATACGGTGTCCCCACCAGATCTGACGGGAAATGCACCAGTCACGGATATTTTCCATCCATTCTATATATGTCTTTTTCCAGCGAACCGGATAGAATGTTATCCTATTGTCAATTGCCGCCTTGAGAGCTTCTTCGGCAAGCGGTTTCATCTTTACAAACCACTGATCGGAATAAAAAGGCTCCACAACCGTATGGCATCTGTAACAATGACCTACAGCGTGAGTGTGTTCTTCTATTTTCTCCACAAGGCCAAGTGCCGTGAGGTCTTCCACAACTTCTTTTCTTACCGTAAAACGGTCTTTACCCCTGTACTTTTCCGGAATTGGACCGCTCATGTGCCCCGATTCATCCATTACAGCGATCGGTTCGAGGTTATGCCTTTTTCCCATCTGAAAATCATTGGGATCGTGTGCAGGAGTGACCTTGACCGCTCCAGTTCCGAATTCCATATCAACGAAATCATCGGTTATTATCGGGATCTCTCTATTGACAAGAGGAAGCGTGATCGCTTTTCCATGTTTCCCTGCATAGCGCGGATCCTTCGGGTTAACTGCCACAGCAGTATCACCCAGCATTGTTTCCGGACGGGTTGTTGCAACTGTAACAAAACCCGAACCATCCGCGTATGGATAACGGAAATAATAGAGCTTGCCTGCAAGTTCCTTGTGCTCCGCTTCTTCATCTGAAAGCGCTGTCTGGCATCTGGGACACCAGTTGATAATGTACTTTCCCTTGTAGATCAATCCTTCATTGTAAAGCTGAACGAAGACCCTGCGCACTGCTCTTGAAAGGCCCTCATCCATTGTAAAGCGCTCACGGTCCCAGTCACAGGAACTTCCCAGTTTCTTAAGCTGATTGATAATTGTGTTCTGATGAACTTCCTTCCATTTCCACACTTCCTCTATGAAAGCCTCTCTTCCCAGGTCGTGACGGGTCTTTTTCTGCTCTTTGGCCAGTTTACGTTCAACAACATTCTGGGTGGCGATACCCGCATGGTCTGTTCCAGGCATCCATAACACCTCATGTCCAGTCATCTTTTTATATCTGATCAGCACATCCTGAATCGTGTTATTCAGGGCATGACCCATATGAAGCACACCTGTGACATTGGGTGGAGGTATTACAATAGAATATGCGGGTTTGGAAGAGTTTTCATCCGCATGAAACATCTTGTTTTCAGCCCAGTAAGCATACCATCGTTCTTCAACCTGAGAGGGATTGTACTGTTTTTCCATTGTGAGTCTTTCTTCTGTATCAGTGATTAAAGCTAAAGCCAGATAAGGTTAAAAAATACAATTCGGACAGGGGTGCTTGAAATTTAGAGGGAAATCTGTAGGAAAACGAGAGTACGAGGGTATGAGGGTACGAGAGTACGAAAACCAGGGGGGTAAGAGGACAAGAATCTGAAAGGACTATGAAAAGGATAGTATGGAATATTCGAGCAGGAGTATGGACCAGCCCTATCTGCTTTTTCTTAAGAAACCTTTGATCGAATCGGCAAAATGCTGAATTCCACTTACCTCATAAAGCGCAAAGATCAGAAGGATGGAAGGCACAGAGATCACAGTGCAGGTAAAGAGATTCTGGATCATGCTGTTTGCAAAAATAACCGGAAACTTATCCCTGAGGAGGTATCCGGGAATGGCAACAGCACAGCAGATCAGAATAATTTTTATAATCGAAACAGCAAGTTTGACAGTGGAAGAGAATTGTCCGTATTTACGGTACCACATATAATAAAGCAGCAAAAACTGCAGTGTCATCCCCAGAATGGCTGCCAGAGCGATACCCTTCGGGCCAAAGGATTTACTGAAAACGATATATAATGGAATGCTGAGAAGTGATATTGATGATGTAATGATCAGCGGAAGAACCGTGTTCTGGGTAGCATAAAAAGAGCGGGAAATTATCATCGATGCTGAAAAAGCAAAACTGCCGATGAGGTATACTGAAAAGACAGAAGCGGTCAAAATTGTGGACTGATGATTAAACTCCCCATGCTCAAAAAGAATAGATATTATCTGTTCAGACAAAAGAATCATAAGAATTGACAGTGGTATAAGATAAACAGCAATTTTGGTCAGAACCGAGTTGAGCATTTCAGTCATTTTCCCATACTGTCCATCAGCAGCCAATTTGGTAATAAAAGGGTAGAATGCCATTCCGGAAGCCTGACCGAAAACTGCCACAATCATCATAGTGGTACGCAATGCGTAGTTTATACTCGATGTTGCCCCTTCAGAGAGGAAAGATCCAAAGTACCGGAAAAAGATTTCATTGGAAAAGGTCATTCCCAGACCCAGGATAAGCGGCAATGTCAATTTGACATATTTTACAAGATCAGGATCTGAAAGGTCAAAAAGCGGCCTGAAACGCATCCCGGATTTGACTGCACCCGGTAGCTGCAATACCACATTCCCTGCAAATGCTCCGATCAGAACTCCCCATGCAAAACCCTCTATGCCCAGCGATGGCCCAAGGATCAGCCCGCCTAAAATGATACCCAGATTGTAGCATAAAGGTGCCATTGCCGGCAGAAAAAACCTGTGCTCAGCCATCTGTACTGCACTGAAAAAAGCACCCCAGTAAAAGAACAACTGAGCAGGAATAATAATACGTGTCAGACGGACAGTGAGGGAAAGGTGCGAGGGATCGGTAATGTGCTTGCCTGAGAATCCAAGGATCTCAGGTGTAAAAATCATTGTCAGGGGAATAAGCAGAGCGAATGCTGCGCTTCCGATACAGATCAGATTTGAAAAAGAGCGCCATGCCTGCTGACGATTTCCCTGAGAGCAGTGTTTCTGAAATATGGGGATGAATGTTATGGAAAGAAATCCTCCGGCAAGGAAATGATTTAATAGTTCAGGGATAAGAAAAGCTGTGACATACGCATCCATTTCAAAGCTGGTGCCTCCGAAAGCCGCAAGGACCTGTTCCCTGACAAGCCCGGTGATACGGCTGAGAAGCACAGATCCCATCATTATGGCTGTAGCGATTGTTAGTGCCCGTTTCTGAGATTTTTTCTCTCCGGAAACAGACGGACTTTGAATTGACGTTGTTGTCATGGTATTAAAACTACTGCCTGCGGATGAGTAAGCGCAAAACTGAGTAAGCCGATAATGCCCGGGAAAAGACAGAATAACGGAGGATAGAAAAAGAAAGGCTTACGGGCATATTGACCGTAAGCCCTGCTTGTCATAAAGAAAAAAGATCTTACTTTCTTTTTTTGCTTTTTGCTTTGGCTTTAGCCTTTGTTTTGGTTTTTTTCTTGGATTCATTGATGATACGATAGGTCTGGGAAATGGAGAGCTTGAACTTTTTGGCGATAGCTGTCCCGGAAGTTCCCTTTTCGTAAAGGCTGACGATTTCAGCGTTTCTCTTCGGATTATCAACCAGAGAAGAATCGATTCCGTATTTTTTCCTGAGTTGATGGATTGCCTGCCTTGTGATTCCGAACTGTTCACCTATTGCAGCATCAGTTTTGAACTTTTTCTGAAGCTTAATAAGCTGGGCTTTAGTGATTCTTGGCATATTGCACCACTCCTCTCGTGAAGATTAAAGTTTAGTTGATTTCCAGCTATTATTGGAGGTGTTGAAGAGTGTTATGATGAGGAGTATCTGGTGTATTGATATATAATATACAATTCCTTCATGTCATTTGCAAGGATAATTTATAACAAAATGTCAATCAGGACGTAATATGACGAGATCCGGAGCAAAAACGGGGATTATATTGCTGCATTGTCAGATGTGCAGCGCGTCAACTAAATTTCTCTGTATACGGAGATAGTGCCAATGTACGAAGAGATAATAGATTACCTGCGGTCTTGTTCAGAGGGTGCTTCAACAGGAGAAATTGCCGGAAAATTCTTCAGGATTTCAAATCCGGGCAGTATGGCTGAGATAACTGTTAAAAACATATTGTCCAAAGATAAAAGAATTTTCCAGGATAAAGATGGGCAGTGGCACGCCCGGTCACTTAAAACATCTGAGTCTCTTGGAAAACTGCCCCTTTGTGGAGTTTACATTCTTGGGGATCCAGGAAAAAAAACTGAACAGATATACTATGTATCGATCTGGGAGATATTTCCCGCTCCGAAGTTGATATGGGAAGCATGGACAAAAAAAACAGAGTCTCTTTCCTTTGAAGACAGACAGGCCCTTGATATCGGAGAGGATATCAGAACTGCAGGGGAAAGCAGTTCAATATACTCGCGACTGGCAGAAGAACTTAAATCACGGCTGCCGGTATTTCTGTCCTGTTATCATGAAAATCTTCTCAGGACTGCCTGTGCAAGGCACGGGGAAAATTTTACTGATGACTCAATTCTAGCCGGAGAGCTGTTAACAGCCGCAGGAATTGCATCGCCCAGACCTCTTTCAACAGGAGCACTTTTCAAATCAGTCATGGGTCATGAAAGATCTGCTTCAAGTGTGCTCGCGCAAGGCGAACAGTATGTCGAGTGCCTTGCCGAGCTGATCAATACTTTACGGTTAAAAGGTATCGAAACCCGTCTGGATCTTGAAAATAAGGAAAAGGAAGAGAGAAGAAAGTATTTTGAGGGAAAGAAATTTACTTTTGATGATATCAGCTCATTGCCCCAGGTTCCCGGTGTTTACGGGTTCAAAGATCAAGCAGGAAAATTTCTTTATATAGGGAAAGCCAAAAACCTGAAAAGAAGGCTGATGTCCTATTTCCGGGAAACAGATGAATCACCCTTGAAAATCCAAAGCATCCATCGTGATTCCAAAGAAGTTGTGACTTACCAGTGTGGATCGGAACTGGAATGTCTGCTTTATGAATATCGGTTGATCAGGAAACATAAACCATTGCTTAACAGTCAAACCGAAATAGGTGAGAGGAAGGGTTCCTTTTCACCGGTTGAGGATTGTATTATCCTGCTGCCACACACATCTGAGGAAAAAGTGATGTCTTTCTGGTTCAGAAAGGATCAGAAGATACAAATCAAGCCGCTTGATATTGATTTGAACCATAGTGAAGAGTTATTAAAGGAGATTGAAAGATTCTTTTTGGGTGAGAAACTTCCTGCAGACAGTCAGGATTTTCCGGAGATGGAGATAGCGACCAGATGGGTAAAGAAGCACCGTGATTCTCTGACAACAGTACCGGTAAGCAGGTTTGGTCAGGCTGAAGAGATACTGGATAGTTTAAAAGGGTATTTAAAGGAGATATCACAGGAGAGGAATTGATATCTTGATTTCCCAACATACAAAAATGCGGTGCATTTCAGAAAGAAACACAATATATGGTGTACCTTGGTGTAATAGAGTTTAATGAAACCATACAATACTGATTTCCTGTATGGATTTGATTATTTTGTATATATATAATAGGTAAGGAAAGTAGCTAACCCCGAAAGGCAAATATGAGTTTTACTTATGATCATGAGAAGTTTGTAGCTAAGAATCGCAGCCTGGCATCAGCGCAGGAACGGGAACAACGGGACCAGATTCTGGAAAAGAAGGGTTATTCTCATTTAAAAAACGACAAAAAAGGGTCCTGTTTTAACTGCAAACAGAAACAACACTGCAGTGAGTTCAGAGCAAAACG
>DAOTAZ010000022.1:0-18465 GCA_035382965.1 Chitinispirillaceae bacterium
CCACAACCATCAATTGACTACCGATATGCACCGGGTCATTACTCTCGATGACGGGAGAATTGTGCAGACAGGGGGCTGAAGGACTGAATGCAGGTCTGACAGCGTTGATAACTGTTTTTATGTGTATAGATTTGTGTGTACCTGACTGTTTTGGCTTGTCCCATATCTGAGCATCAGAATATTAAGAATTTTCCACAATAGAGTCTGTAATGGTTAAGGGCTTAAACCAATATTCAGGAAAGCAGAACAATAGGTGACAGATAAGATGAATAGAATAGAAAAAGCGGTCGGCAAATTCAAAGAGGGCTTCAATTGTGCGCAATCAGTTCTTTACTCTTATGCCGATGAACTGGGTTTACCGGATGATCTGGCGTTGAAAATAGCGACAGGCTTTGGCGGCGGGATGGGAAGGACACAGGAGGTATGTGGCGCAGTAACAGGAGCCTTGATGGTTATTGGATTGATTTACGGGAGAGAAAGCGGAGAAGGGAAGGAAAAACAGGAAATCACATATTCAAAAGTTCAGCTTTTCCAATACTCTTTTATTGATCAATTCGGAACAGTTAACTGCAAAAGTCTTCTGGACGGATGCTGCTTACTCGACCCTGATGGTCAAAAGGCTTTTAAAGACAACAATCTTATTGAGCGGTGTTATGAGTATGTAAGGGCTTCTTGTAGAATACTTGATCAGATTGGAATTAACCCGGAGTAGTATAAAACATTCAGTCTATGAAACGGGCAAATGAACATTGAAGATAATATTTGCAACCGGAAAATCTACCTCTGTGCAGGAACCTGTATACCTGGATTCCTGCACAAGGTAGAAGGGTGAAGATTTTAAATGATCGATCAATTATTAGCTGATAATTGCGATCAAAGACTCTGGCATTGTGTGTTGATGACAAGCACCTCTGAAATATAAACAGAAAAGGACAAACAATTCGCAACTGTTTGTTTCGAAAATTTAATTTTAAGACCAAATCGTTCTTAAATAGGCTGAGAGAGCCTGTTAGAGAAAAAGATGCTTAATTACTGCAAAATTTCAGAGTTATTCATTGTATTTATCTCTGTGTTGGGGGCAATAGGATCTGATGCAAAGGCTTCTGTAGTTTTAAACGATTCAACGCTGGTATACGAAATCAGCCCGTCAGTATCGGTGTTTGAAGATACAACTGCCGGCCTGGAACTGGATTCAGTTCTGAAAATGGGCGAAAAAGCATTTTCTAAGGCCGCTTCCCGCCAAATCCCTAACCTTGGCTTTTCCAGGTCAGCTTTTTGGCTGCAATTTGAACTGAAGGATTCATCTGCAAATCAAAAGGAATGGGTTCTGGATGTCGCAATGCCCAGCCTTCATCAGATAGATTACCATATAATGGTCGACAGTACAGTAATAAGCTCCGGCCAGACAGGATTCATTGTAGATAAGAACTCGCGCACAACGCCTTACCGTAATCCCTCTGTTGAATTCAGTGGCCAACCGGGTAAAGCGATTAAAGCTTATATGAGAGTTCAGAGCGAAACGCCTGTTATACTGCCTGTGTTCCTGCGTGAAAAAAATCAGTATTTAAAATATGATCGTAACCGCGAATTTTTTCTGGGACTGTATTTCGGTGCTATCATCATAATGGCTTTTTATCACTTTTATCTCTTTGTGTCAACTTCCGATAAGAGTTATCTGTGGCTTTCTATTTTTATTATGTGCTTTGCCCTGGGGCAGATGACTGCTGTTTACGGGTTCATGATCGACTGGGGATTTATAAACATCAAATCATGGGTGCCTTTCCTGCATGTCATCAATTTTATAGCTGCCCTTGCTGCAATAATGGTTTCTCGTTGTATGGTGAATTCATGGACATTCTCCCCGCGATGTGATTATGTATTAAAAGCTATTTCTTTAATCTTGATCATTCTTGCTCCGCTTTCTCCCTTTATTACTTTCAGAACTGCTGAAAGAATCCTGGTTCTGTTTAATCTTCTTCCGTTACCTTTTCTCCTGTACCCTGCAATAAAGGCCTCTCGGAAAGGGTTCAGCCCTGCAATTTACTATCTTCTGGCCTCATTGAGCTTTTTTGCAGGTATTCTTATTTACAACCTTATGTATAGTACCGGCATTTTCCCATTCAATGAAGTGACCTATTTCTTGCCCAATGTATCTCTGGTTATAACATTGACACTCTTTTCTCTCGGTCTTGCTGACAAAATCAAGATTCTTAAAAGAGAAAGGGAACAATCGCAAAAACAGGCTATTGCAAGTCTGGAAGAGAAACTTCTGTTACAGGAGGAGAAATCTGCAATAGAGCGGGAGCTTGAGCACTCCAGGAAAATGGAAACAATAGGAAGATTGCTGAGTGGAATAGCTCATGACATTAAAAACATGGTTAATCCCATCTTTGGATACGCTCAACTTATTCAAAAAGATCTTCGGAATGATTCCAGCGCGTATAGAAAAATCAGCCATTTGATTGACGCAACCGACCGTCTGAAAGATCTCACTTCGACGCTGCTGATAGCCTCCCGAAAAAATACATTGAATTTAAAGCCATTGAATCTCAACCAGACAATGGATCAGGTAATATCTCTGTTGAAGCATTCAGCACCTAAAGGTGTATCGGTTAAATATGAAAAATCCGATGAGGAAATCACTGTTTTGGCGGATATGGGGATGCTCTACAGTGCTGTTCTGAATGTGGGAATCAATGCTGTTGATTCAATGCCTGATGGTGGTACAATTGTCATTTCTACAGAATCGGTTAAAATTGACAAATCATTTTCAACTTTGCATGGGTTTACAATTCCTGAAGGACATTACTCTGTAATAGCAATAAAGGATACCGGGGCTGGAATGAGCCGTGAGATATTAGAACGCCTGTTTGAGCCTTTTTTCACTACCAAAATGGAAGGCAAGGGAACAGGGCTGGGGCTCGCAGCCGTTTATGATTGCATGAAGGCTCATAACGGTTATATCGATGTGCATAGTGAACTTGGCAAGGGAAGCCAGATCTATCTTTACTTTCCATGTGCAGATATCATGAGTGAAAAGAAATAACATGTAAATCAATTCTGCCGGGTAAGGAGTTTGTCCTGTTTTTTATCCCTTACTGTCTCCAGTGTTTTCCTGTTTTGCAGATAGTATGACTCAAGCCTGTGATATGCAGAAGTGTCTATCTTTTGTACATGTGCAACATTGTTAATCTCTGATAAGTATTGAGCATTAAGATAGGAAAAGGCGCTTTTGTAAGCTTTGTACAGAAACAGTACATGCTTGGGAGAGAATGTAAAGCATTCACTCCACAACCTCCTCAGATAAGCATCCGTGATGTTGCTTTTTGTTGCCCACTCCGATACTGTCTCCGGGGTATCTTCTGCAAGAACCCTGCAGCATTCACAAATAATCGGGTTTACTGCAGCAGATAAGTCCGGCAGAATAGTTTTCTGGAGGAAAATCTCAGAAAGTTTATCCCAGAAAACCGGGGAAGTGACATCGACCGGTTTGGCAAGTAAACCTGCAGCGCCCAGCTTGGATGCTTCGAACGCGCGTTCTATGTCTGCGGATCCGCTGATAACCACAAATGGTATCTGCCGGGAGTATTTCTTCAGAAGGTAACACTCATCATTGTTGATATCATCTATTCCGAAATCGAGTATACAAATATGTATGGGTACGCCTGAATGGAGCGCATTCTCCGCAGTTTGCGCATTTGGGGCTTTTATTATCTTGTAAATGGGATGGCCGGAGATGAAATCTTCGTAGAAATCAAGATGACATGGTTCATCATCGACCACAAGAACTGTTATGGTTTTATTCAGGAAGTCGAAGTATTGTTGATGCATAGAATGTGAGTGTGATGAGCAGTCTGATGTTTATAACACATTTGCGAACTGATTAATATAGGTCTTCGAAATTCCATAAGACAACAGAAAAAGGCATGGACATTCAACCGGATTAAACAGCATTTTGCCGGTTGCATCCATCGTTTGGTAAATGCGTCTGCAGTTCTCCGATTGATTTACTTTAGCACAGGATGATCTCGAATAGGTAAAGTCTTTTAAACAGACTCTTCAGGATGTTTTTTTCTCTTTTATTGTCCTCTTTTATTCTTTATTTACTCAATAGTGCGTTGATTTCAGGGTTGTGAAAATCACCTTACCAGGAAAGCACCCCGTCCTGTTCCAAAAAATTATATTATGAAAGTACTACTGAGGTTTTCACACTTTTGCCTCCCCGCCTCGCGGGCGTTTACCCTGAGAACGGCCTGAGGGGTAATGCTCCGGCGGAGCAGAAAAGCCCGTTGAAGCACCTGCTTTTGTTTCTATCGCAGGTTTAAACTCAAGGTGTGTACGGGACTTTATTAAAACTCATTCTCAGGGCTGCTGTCTTTGGAAAGAAAAAATGCCAGAGGATACAAACATGAAAATGTGTGATGAATGCGGGATAAACCCCGCGAATATTCATCTTACTCAGATAATGCAGAATCAGACCCAGATCCATCATCTCTGTCAGGAGTGTGCCCGGAAAATGGGGATAAACATCTCTGTGAATGTCGATGAATCCGGGAGCGGGCAGGAGACAACTGAATCTGATAAGAGCTGCGATAAATGCGGTATGAAGTATTCCGAGTTCCGCTCAAAGGGATGGCTGGGGTGTACTGAGTGTTACCAAGCCTTTGAAAAAGAGATCGATGAGATGCTTATTCAGGTTCACGGTTCTGCCACCCACAAAGGCAAACAGTATCACATATCAAATACCAGGGGCAAAGCGACCGCTGATATAAAGCGGCTCCGTCATGAGCTTGCCGCAGCAATCAAAAATGAGCAATTCGAGCAGGCTGCTCTTCTTAGGGATGCTATCCACAATCTCAAGAAGACAGAGGTTGAATGATATGAGAGCTGATGTAATTACCTCTGAGGGAAATCCTGGAAAACTGCCGGCCTGGTTCGATAACAGCGGTCCTGATAAAGATGTTATCACCTCCACCAGAGTCCGTCTGGCCCGCAATCTGGCCGGGCATCGATTCCCATGCCGCGCATCGGATTCCGAGAAGAAAAAAATTTTCAATGAGATTGTCGATGTTATCTCCAGGGAGCCCAGATTCCGTTCATTTGATATATGCCATCTCGCAAATATGAACAATCTTGGCAAATTATTCCTTGTTGAAGAGCGTATAGTGAGCCCCGACATGCTCAATGAAAGCGGAGAGCGGGGAGTTGCTCTTGATTCCACACGCAGAATAAACATAATGATAAACGAGGAAGACCATCTGAGGATGCAGTGCCTGGATTCCGGTTTCAGGCCCACGGAACTGTGGAGTGTGGTCAGTCATATAGATGACATCCTGGGCAGGAAGCTGGAATTTGCATTTGACAGCAGACGAGGTTTCCTTACATGCTGCCCCACCAATTCCGGAACAGGCCTGCGGGTTTCCTTTCTCATGCATCTTCCCGGTCTTGTTCTGACAAAAGCTATCGATGCTGTGCTGCAGGGGGCAAGTCAGATGGGGATCTCTACAAGAGGCTTTTTCGGGGAGCACTCTGAAGTCGTAGGGAACTTCTTCCAGCTCTCAAATCAGGCCACGATGGGGGCACATGAGAATGATTTTCTAAACAATACCCAGAAGATAGTCTGTGAGATCATAAAGCATGAACGCTCGGCCAGAGAAAGAATAATGAGGGATGCGGAACTGGAATTGAGTGACAAGATCTACCGGGCTTACGGAATACTTCTTCATGCCAGGACTCTTACCCTCTCCGAATGTCTCAATTTGACCTCGTCTTTAAGGCTGGGAGTGATTTGCGGGATTTTTAATAACATAACAATCGAGGAGTTAAACCGTATTACTATGTTGTCCATGCCTGCTCATATTCAGATGTTTTTCAACAAGGCTATGGATGACAGGGAGATGACAAAGATCAGAGCTGATATGGTTAGAGAATTGCTTACAAAGAGAAGGAGAAAAAGGAAATCTCCTGGTCCGGACAGCAATCCGAGCTCTTAACCGGTTCGATTCACAATAGAAGGAATACAGATAATGAACGGAATGTTTACAGATCGAGTCAAAAAAGTAATGCAGATTGCCCGTGAGGAATCGGTGCGGCTCGGAAATGACTATGTTGGAACCGAGCACCTTCTTCTGGGCCTGATAAAAGAGGGTGATGGCGTAGCTGTGGCAGTGATGCGCAGCATGGGTGTGGATCTTGATGAACTGACATCGAGCATCGAGAAGACAATCACCTCCACTGGAGGAATGATGACAATCGGGCAGATGCTGCCCTTTACACCCAGAGCCAAAAAGGTACTTGAGATTGCGGCCAATGAGGCTCGTTCCATGTCTCACAAGTATATCGGCACCGAGCATCTGCTGCTTGCTCTGATGAAAGACACTGAGTCCGCTGCCGCAAATGCCCTTGCCGCATCAGGACTGGAATACGAGCGGGTCAAAGAGGAGATAAACAGAGTCCTGAGAGGCGGAGAAACAGTTGGTGCCTCAAAGGAGAAAAGCAAGACTCCTTTCCTTGACCATTTCGGAAGAGATCTTATAGCTCTTGCCCGTGAGGGCAAGCTAGACCCGGTGATTGGGAGGGAAAAGGAGATCGAGAGGGTAGTTCAGATTCTCAGCCGGCGTAAAAAGAACAATCCGGTGCTGATTGGCGAGCCAGGTATCAGTAAAACAGCCATAGTTGAGGGGCTTGCACAGAAAATTGTGGAGAAGAACATTCCACAGGTTCTGGAAAACAAGCGGGTGATCAATCTCGATATGGCATCGATGGTTGCCGGAACAAAGTACAGGGGTCAGTTTGAGGAGCGTCTGAAAGCCCTGATGGTTGAACTCCAGAAAAACGAAAATATCATAATTTTTATCGATGAGCTTCATACGATTGTGGGAGCCGGGGGTTCAGAGGGAAGTCTGGATGCTTCGAATATTTTCAAGCCGGCTCTTTCCAGAGGAGAGATTCAGTGTGTTGGCGCTACCACACTTGACGAGTACCGCAAATACATAGAGAAAGACGGCGCCCTTGCACGTCGTTTTCAGACTATAATGGTCGATCCGCCCAGTGTCGCTGAAACTATCCAGATTCTTTCCGGACTGCGTCACCGCTATGAGGATCATCACAAGGTCACATATACCGAAAAAGCCATAGAATCTGCAGTAAAGCTTTCCGAGCGCTATATCTCCGATCGCTTCCTTCCGGACAAGGCTATCGATGTTATCGACGAGGCCGGAGCGCGTAAAAGGCTCTCCAGCATGGAGATTCCCAGTGAAATCCGTGATATGGAAAAAGAGATAGGTGATGTAGTGAAAGAGAAGGAACGGGCTGTGGAGCAGCAGGAGTTTGAGCGTGCAGCCAAACTTCGTGACAAACAGGAAAAGCTCAAGGGAACTCTTCTTGAAAAGAAAGCACTGTGGCGTAAATCCAAAGCCGAGGAACGGCTTCTGGTTGATGAATCCACTATTGCCGAGGTGGTTTCCACAATGACCGGAATTCCTCTTTCCAGACTTGCTGAGGAGGAATCGAAGAAGATACTTCATCTGGAGGATGAGCTTCGCAAGCGGGTTATCGGTCAGGACCCTGCTCTTGAGGCTATCGCCCGCAGTATCCGCAGATCACGTGCCGGTCTGCACAATGTAAAGCGTCCGATCGCATCCTTCATTTTCCTTGGACCTACCGGGGTGGGGAAGACCGAACTGGCCAAGACTCTTGCCCAGTCTCTGTTTGACACAGAAGATGCCCTGGTCAGAATTGACATGTCTGAATATATGGAAAAATTCGCCGTTTCCCGTCTTGTGGGAGCTCCTCCGGGATACGTGGGGTATGAAGAGGGCGGACAGCTTACCGAGAAGATCCGTAAGAAACCATACTCCGTGATCCTCCTTGACGAAATCGAAAAGGCTCATCCGGATGTGTTCAATATTCTTCTCCAGATTCTCGATGATGGTATTCTGACCGATTCTTACGGCAGGCATGTAAACTTCAGAAATACAATCATAATCATGACATCCAATGCTGGTACCCGTGATGTCAAGAAGACTGGAACTGTTGGTTTCGGGAAAACCAGTGTTGAATCAGATTATGATGCCATAAAGACCAAGGTCATGGATGAACTCAAGAGGATCTTCAATCCGGAATTCCTTAACAGGGTTGATGAAACGATTGTTTTCTATCCGCTTACCAAAAAAGAGATCTCTCAGATTGTTGAAATACAACTGAAAGATGTTGAAAACCGGCTTGTCGACAGAAACATAAAACTGTTTGTTTCTCCAGAGGTCAAAGCTTACGTAGTAGACCAGGGCTTCGATCCGATTCTGGGTGCCAGACCGTTGCGCAGGGCAATTCAGAGGCTGATCGAAGACAGACTGGCGGAGGAATTTCTCAATGACAAGTTTCACGATGGTGATTCGATCCGTCTGGACCTGGAGAACGGAACCATAGTTTTCTCGAAAGTCGAATCAGAGAATGCGGCCCCGTAAGTGGGTAATAGTACTTGGACTTTGTGTTCTTGCTTTTTTTTCTGCCCTGTATCAGGTTTCAAAGTATCTGGAAAAAAACAGAAATCTGGAAAAACTTCTGATACAGGGCATCTCTCCTTATATTAAGGGTACCTTTGATGTAGGACGGGTTCGCTTCGGTTTTTTTTCCGCTCACCTTAAAGACATCATTTTGATCTTACCGGGACAGTCGGTCTCAATCAGAATCCGTGATATCAAAGTCGGCTTCTCCTTCTCCAGACTTCTGAAATTCCGTGGCGATATCAGTCGCTCGATGAACAAAATCATCTTAAACAGTCCCACTATCGATTTTTTTCTCGATACTCAGGCCATGCAGCAGGAGAAAGTTGTCTTTCCGGCGGCTCTCAGCTCTTCCCAGACTGCTGTAGTTGTTCCCGATGAACTGCCGATAAATAACCTGATAGTGAAAAGGGGATTGTTGAGGCTCTGCCAGGCTGATGGTGACACTGTTATAATAGGTGAGCAGTTGCGTGGAAAACTGACGGACCATAAGAATGAAACATCTGTAAATTTAAGCGGTAAATTAGGCTCAGTAAAGGATAACCTCTTTATTCAGGGGAGTATTTCCTGGACAGGAGAGAAAAACCGTCTTTCTTTGCGGCTCAATGGTGCCGGGATCAAGAAGCCTGTTTCTTTTGGAAACCTGGAAATAATCAGCGGTGCACTGAGCGGAACTGTGGAATTTGAATTTCCGGACAAGATCTCTCTGGCTTCTGTTGAAAGTGATGGATGGGCCAGGATCGAAGATGGTACATGCAGGCTGGGGGATAAAGAGCAGCTTCTGCACTCGGTTCAAATGCGCATGACAATGGATGGTTCGGAGTGGAGAGTTGACACACTCAGTTGCAGTTATCTGGGAATGTGGGTGGAGATGAGGGGGCACTGGGATATCTCCCGCGGCCCGTCATCCTACTTTGAGTACAGGTGTGCGGGAATCAATGTGGATTCTGTTTCCTCATTTCTTTTACCGGAACTGAGGGGAAATGTGACCGGTGAGGGGTGGTGCGAGGGGATAATATCAGGAGATGGTGGAAACAGACTGAGAGTAAATCTTTCGGGGGGGGGGATAAGTGCCTGGGGTATTCCGGTTGTAAGTATACTTGCCTATATGCATGTGGACACTTCAGGAGTTGATGTCGATTCTGCAGCTTTGCTGAGTCCGGGAATTGTTGTTTTTGCTGATGGATTGGTAGAGACCGGAGGCAAAACTCCTCAGTACAGTGCCAGGATAAGGGCCACTCTTGATTCCGTCCCCTCTTTTTCGGGTCTGGATGGGAGATTGAGGGTTTCAGGGGAGCTTAAGGGTGCTGAAAAGCTTACAAAGGTTCAGTTTGTAGTATCCGGAAAGAGTGTGAAATACAATAATCTGCCCCTTGGGGATCTTGATCTTCTTGTAAAGAGCACAGGTGATATAATACACATCTCGACACTCAATTCAGATGAGCGGGGGATGGATCTTTCCGGTTCCATCAGGGATCTTTTCGGGAAGTCTCCAAGTGTGTCTATTTCGGCAGAATTGAGAAAAGATCAAATATTTTCTTTGTTCGAGCGAAAACCTGGTATGTACAGACCGGATTCTGTCCGGGTCGCTGTTAAAGCCGAGGGGTGGATTGACACATTCAGGGTGGATTTTGATGCGGATATCCGTGACTCTGTCTTAAGCGGCGCCATCACAGGTAAACTTGGCAAAAGCAGGGAAGAGGGATCGCCTGTTGTGTGGAGTCTGTACGGAAAGAATTTTACTTTAAAGAATGTCACGGCGCCTCTATACATAGGCGGGAGATTATACGGGGATTCTGTAATGATAGACTCGCTTTCGGCTCTCAGTGGTGTCAGGGGGAATGGAAAGCTGTCACTGAACTCCGATCCGTTTCAGATTGAATCCAGTCTGTGGTTCGATTTCCAGATAAGCAGGCTGCTTTCGATGCTCCCTGAACTGGGATTGCGAATCGAGAAAGGGAGACTGAGTGGCTTTTCCAGAATTTCAGGCAACCTGCAGAAGCCTGTGATACGCTCTGAGCTTCATGTGAGAGGACTCGAGGCCGGGACCATTACCGGACTTCAAAGCGATGCCATACTGACTTTTTCCGACGGCAGCATTTCAGTCCTTCCTTTTGTTATCCGTAAAGATAAACAGATCATAGCCGCCTTTGATACAATAAGTCATTCCGGAGGAAAGATCTCCTTTACTGGTGAATTCGACGATATCGATGTAAAGTCACTGCTTGGCACATTCAAGCCCCGGGATCTTGATCTTGAGTCAAGGATCAGCGGCCGGATCAGGACATCCCCATCGGGTTTTCCCTTCATACTCGATTTCTCTACACCGTCACTCCGCATCAACAACTGGAAATTCGACTCCCTTTCCTTTACAGGCAGCATTACTCAATCAGGGCTTCACGTTGAGAGGCTCAGGGCCGATGAGGGAGAACGGCTCTCGATTGCGGCGGCCGGGTTTGTACCCTGGTCGATGCTGGGTGAGGAGGCCGGTGACACAGATACGCTCAGGGCTTCTTTTAACGTAACAGGAGACCTTCTGAAGTGTATCGAAAAGAATGTGGATTCTCCCATCGGTGGGGAGGGCAGGGGAGAAGCGAAGGTAGAGTTTTACGGTGTTCCAGGTCACTGGGTGTTTACTTCAGGTAATGTGTCTATCCCTGCCGGAAAACTGACTCTGAGGCCCTTTGTTCTCGATGACATAAAAGATTTTTCTTTCAGCATGAAAGTGGACAGCCTCTCCAGAGTACATACATCGATAAAGGGTAATATAAGGCGAAGGCCTGTGAGAATTTTTTCCAGCCATGATATTCCCCGGGGGTATGAGTCTTTCCAGATCGGGCCTCTTGATTTCGGGGTTATTCAGGTGGAGACCCCTAAAAACGGAATCCATATTCATCTGCCGGGTTTCATGGCTCTGGGGGAGATCGGGGATATAGAGTTCAGGGGCAGGGGGCCGTTCAACAAGTTTACACTTTCAGGTCCGGTGGACAAGCTTCGTATCACCGGCACATGGATTCTTCGGGACCTTGAGTTCACCTTCCCTTTTCTTAACACAAACGAGATGCCCTGGGATTTTGATCCCTTCCCATATGTGACCTGGGAGATGGATCTGCGTCCAGGAAACCGCAAGGTGATGTATTTCTGGGATCTTGCCGGGAAGAAGAGACGGATAATGAGATTTGTGGAAGGATATCTTGATCCATCTTCTGTCATAAGGGTCAGGGGGAGGGATCTCGATAAGACTTTCAGGCTTTATGGGACGATTCGCTCTTTCAAGGGTTCAGCATATTACGGGAAGGTTTTTGACAGGAATTTTGATGTGGGGGTGGAGTTTGCTCCTCAGAAGCTGAAGGATGGGGGCAGTTATGACAACATGCCGATTCTCTGGGGCAGTGCGGAGGCGTTCAGTGACAGCAGCCGTTTTGACAGGATAAAGCTGACCTGTCTTGTGCACGATCCTCTGACCAATGGTGTTTCTGAGCGGGGAAGGCTTGTTGAGGGGAAGCAGCTTAATATCTCATTTCATCTTTCCTCAGATTTTGAGGAGCTTCCTGGCGAGTCGGAGCGTGATTTTTACCGGGAAGCGGGGCTCAATTTTACCACTCTGGGCAAGGCAGGAGGGATGGTGTCAAGTTTCGGGGAGCAGTATTTCCATCGCTATCTGCTTCAGAGGTGGGAGAGGTGGTTAGCCAGGTCGGTTGGTCTTGATGTAATTAACATTGAATCATCGATTGCTTCGAATTATTTTAATAAGCTTTATAATCGTCAGTTTGACGGCCTTCTGGGCCAGGATGATTATCTTGCCCTTGCAAATGTCGGCATTACTGTCGGCCGCTACTTTTTCCGCGACTTTCTGTTTTTAAAAGCCCGGGGGGAACTGATTCCGATCGACACCGTATTGACACCTGAGTACAGTATCGGGCTGGAATTTCAGCCAAGCCGCTATTTGACAATGGATTTTAATTACGGCATCCGCAAGGGTGAAACGCAAATAGAGCACAATCCAAGGCTTAATATGCAGTTAATGCTGCCTATTACCCGATTGAGAAAAATTTTGAATTTTTAACGTGGAGTATCAGAGGTTATTATGAAATTCAGGTATCAGGCGCTTCTTCTGGCTGGTTTTTTACTCTATGGTCTGACAGAGGCCAAGGTACTGGATTCTCTGGTCATAGAGGGCCTGAGTATCAATTCCCCCAATATGGTGAGAAATTCTCTGCAGCTCAGGGAGGGAAGGGAATTCAGTACTGCGGACCTGCAGGAGTCTATAAAGCGCCTTTACAGCCTGGGACTGTTCAGGACCATTGACTTTTTTGTAATCTCCGAAAACGACTCTTCTGCCACTTTGAGGCTTAAACTTGTGGAGTTTCCGATCTGTGAAAACGTGGAATACAGCGGAAACAAAAAGCTTAAAATCAAGGATTTTGAAGAGAAAGTCAGCATTAAGCGCGGTCAGATAATTTCGGATGATTTCCTTCACGGGATCAAACAGCAGCTCCTCGATCTCTATGCCGAAAAAGGCTATAACCTGGCCCGGATCGAGCCGGAAATCATAAAAACAAAGATTCCCGGAAATGTCATTGTCAAGTTTAACATTGACGAAGGGGTAAAGGTAAGGGTAAAGAGTGTCGTTTTCAATGGCAATAAGGAAGTAAAGACCGCCCGCCTGGAGAGAAAATTCAAGACAAAAGAGAGCAGGTGGTGGCGGGCAGGGGAATTCAACAGAGATATGTACAAGGCGCACCTGGATACCCTTGTCATGTTCTATAACGATCTGGGTTATCTTGATGCCTCCATAACAAAGGATAGTGTCTGGTATTCAGAATCCGGAAAAGATATCTTTATCGAAATCACTATTGACGAAGGAAAAAAGTACTATGCAGGTGATTTCTTCTTCAAGGGTAACCGCGTCCTGCCTGTAGATTCCCTGGAATCGAAAATCTCACTGAAAAAAGGCAAGCCTTTTGAAAAGAACCGTTTTGAGATGTCAAAGTACATGGTGGAGAACACCTACAGGGAGGAAGGCTACCTGATGGTTCATGTGGAGGACAAGCGAAATTTCCGCGGTGATACTATCGATGTGGTCTTTGAGATAACAGAGGGGAAACCGGCCATTGTACGGAAAATAGAAATCAAGGGCAACAACAAGACGATGGAAAAAGTGATAAGACGTCAGATCGATCTTATGCCCGGAAAAAAGTACAAACAGTCACTCCTGATGCGGAGCAGGCAGAAGATATTTGCACTCAATTATTTCAGCGACATAAAGCCGGATATGATGCTTAACAGCGACGGCACCATTGATCTGATTTTCGAGGTGACAGAAAAGGATAATATCGGGCAGATATCGGTCGGAGCAGCTTACAGTGGAGAAAGCAACTTTGTCGGTACCTTTTCCACTTCGATTCCCAATTTCCGCGGGGCCGGCCAGGAATTAAAGATCAACCTTGAATACGGAAAGTATCACAGGGACATGAGGCTGGGTTTTATTGAACCATGGGCTTTTGACATACCGCTTTCTCTTTCCGGTGAAGTTTTTTACAGCAGAAATATTTACAATGAGAGGGATACTGCTCAGAGCACCGGATTTGTGATCGGTGCCGGGCGTTCAAAACTTAGATGGCCCGATGACCATTTTACGATCCACGGGTCTTATCAGTTAAGTTATGAGAAAACATATACCGATGCTGATACGGTTGAAGAAGCCAACCTGCTGGTTCTTGAAGAGGGCCTTTTAAGCAGGGCATCGGTGAAAATCGAGAGATACGATCTTGACATGCCGCTGTTTCCCACAAGTGGTTCAAAGCTGACGATTATTCCTCAGATAGCTGGTCTTGGAGGTGATTTCAGATATTTCAAGGGAACCGTCGGTTACGAACACTATTTTCCTCTTCCCTTGAAGCTTGTACTGGGGTCCCGCTCCAAGTTCGGTCTGATAACCAGTCTGGGTGGTAACATTGAGATCTCCAGGTATGATCTGTTCAGGGTTGGTGGAGTGTATGGTGACGGGGACCTGCGCGGGTACGATGACTATGAGTTTGGAGGATGGAATAATGACCCGGAAAATGGTATCTCAATGTTCACCTCGACTCTGGAGCTGAGATATCCATTGCTTGAACAGCAGATGTATCTGGGAGTTTTTGCCGATGTTGGTAACACCTGGAGCAGTCTTTCTGCGATTGATCTGGGGAATCTTTACAGAGGTGTAGGTTTCGGACTCAGGATCAATATTCCCATGCTCGGTATCATGGGATTTGATTTTGGATGGGGACTTGATGATCCCAAAGGATCATCATTGGATAAAAAACCAAGTGGATTTAAATTTCATTTTCTTATGAACAGAGGTTTCTAGGAACTGATTCTTTGAGAAAGATCGGTTCTGAAACAAAGGAGGATTGCATGCGTAAAGTAATGACTGCGGGTGTTCTGGCACTCTGCATGGCCGCAACTGCGACATGGGCGGAGCTTAAGATCGGGTATATCAATTCCGAGCTGATTTTCATGGAATATGAGGGCACCAAGGATGCTCAGAAAAAGTTTAACAACGAAGTGGCCAAATGGGAGCAGGAGGCCTCAAAACGTCAGAAGGAGATCAAGGATCTCAAGGAACAGCTTGACAAGCAAAGCCTTCTCCTGAGCAACGAGAGAAAAAAGGAACTGGAGGATTCTCTGAATCAGAAGATGATCTCCTATCAGACCTTTCTTCAGGAGAAGTTTGGACAGAAGGGTGAGGCTTTGGTGAAAAATGAGGAGCTTACAAAGCCGATTATAGAAAAAATCAACAAAATCATAGAAAAGATAGCTAAAGAGGAAAACTACGATTATATTTTTGATGCCAGAGCTGGCGGAATAGTGTTTGCCAAGCCGGTCTATGATCTTAGTCAGAGAGTTCTTGCACAATTGAGTAAGGAAAAGTGATTTTGTGAAACTTTCTATAATAGCTCAGGTTATTGGTGCTGTTTTACCGGAGGGAGAAACTGATGCAGAGATTACATCTCTGAAGTCACCTGAGCAGGCATGCGAATCTGATATTGTCTTTCTCTCAAATCCCAGATTCAGGGATGAAATGGGAAAAAGCCGTGCCAGGTATATTATTGTCAATAAAGGAACAGTGATACCTGACAAAATCTGTCTGGAGGTGGGTGATCCCTATGTGGCTTATGCCAAAGTCGCCCAGCTCTTTGAAGACAGGTCTCCTCTTTTCTGTGAGGGCATTTCCGAAAATGCCCAGGTTGACCCCTCCGCTGCAATTGATCCCTCTGTTTCTATCGGCCCTGGTTCAATAATCGGTGCATCGGTTAAAATCGGGCCGGGCTGCAGAATTTCTGCAAATTGCGTTATTGAGAGAGACTGTGAGATCGGAAGTGATTGCAGAATCGATTCCGGTGTGATTGTCCGCTATGGAACTGTAATCGGTGACAGGGTGGTTATTCAATCAGGGGCTGTGATCGGTTCTGATGGTTTCGGTAATGCGCGTGAGGGGACCAAGTTTGTGAGAATCCCCTGTTTCGGGAATGTAGTAATTGGCGATGATGTGGATATAGGGGCAAACACAACCATCGACAGGGGAAATTTTACGGCTACAATTATTGAAAAAGGTGTTAAGATCGACAACCTGGTGCATATTGCACATAATGTGCAGGTGGGAGAGGATTCTGCCATGGCAGCTCAGGTTGGAATATCGGGGAGCACCGTAATCGGAAAAAGAGTCATAATCGGGGGACAGGCCGGGTTTGTAGGGCATATAGAGATCGGTGATGATACATTTGTGGGAGCAAAGGCCGGGGTTTCCAAGGGTACGGAACCGGGTTCAAAGATCACCGGCTACCCTGCACGTGATCTGATGGGAATGCGCAGGATAGAAGCTGCGCAGGTCTCCCTGCCCCAGTTGCTCAAAGATATAAAGCAGTTGAAAAATGAGATTCAGGAATTAAAAAAGGGCTGCTGTCCGGATACTTGAAGAAAAAATGACATCAACAAAATCAGTATATGTGTAGAAAGGATATTTCGTGCACCATGTCCCTTCAGCAAACTATTGGAAAAAGCGTTTCATTGACCGGTACCGGTCTTCATACTGGTGTTCCTGCAACAGTAACTTTACATCCCGCACCTGAGAATTACGGTATAAGGTTTGTCAGAGTCGATCTTGAGAACAAACCGGAGATAATTGCCGATATAGACAACGTGGTTGATCTTGCCCGCGGTACTACCATCGGTAAAAATGGAGTAAAGGTATATTCGATCGAGCATGTCATGTCCAGTTTTGCTGGACTGGGTATCGATAACTGCAGGGTAGAGGTAAACGCTCAGGAGATCCCTCTTATGGACGGCAGCGCGCTTCCATACGTAAACCTCGTAAAGGAAGCCGGAATCGTGGAGCAGCAGGCCGAGCGTGAGTATCTCACTATTTCCGAGCCGGTAATGTATGTAAAGGGTGATGTCGCTCTTGGAATTTTTCCGCTGGATCATTTCCGTCTCACCCTTGAGATAGATTACAATTATCCGGCTCTTGGGGCTCAGTATACCACACTCTTTTCCCTCGATGACTATGTTAACGATTTTGCCCCGGCACGGACATTCTGTTTCCTTTCGGAAATAGAGAAACTGCGCGAAGAGGGGCTTATCAAAGGCGGCTCACTTGACAGCGCACTTGTAGTGCAGGATGTGGAATTGACAGATGAGCGCAAGAACTACATGCGGAAACTCTTTGCCTATAAAGGCCCCATCGAACCGGGGGAAAACGGGTTTCTTAACAACACAGAACTGCGCTTCTATAACGAACCATGCCGTCACAAAGCCCTGGACTTGATCGGTGATCTCTATCTATTAGGTAAACCGCTTCATGCCCACATTATCGGGGCAAGAACTGGACATGCCGCAAATATCGCAGTGGCCAAAAAGATAAGAGAATACCTCAATCAGAAAAACGCAAAAACCGCGGCTGACGGAGGTATGCCGATAAGCTATGAGGATATCCTCAATATCCTTCCCCACAGGTATCCTTTCCTGCTGGTTGACAAGGTACTGGAGCTTGTTCCTGGAAAGTCAATCGTGGCCACCAAAAACGTCTCTTTCAACGACAATTTCTTCCAGGGACATTTTCCCGGAAACCCGGTTATGCCGGGTGTGCTTATGATCGAGGCGATGGCTCAGGCGGGAGGTGTGATGGGGCTTTACGGAGCAAAGTCCGATGACGGACAGCCGCCAAAGGTGCTTTTTATGGGTATTGACAAGGCCCGTTTCAGAGGGGTTGTAAGACCTGGAGATACACTGCGCATGGAACTCAAGATGATCCAGTTCCGAAGAGGAATTGGGAAGTTTGAGGGAAAGTGTTATGTGGATGATAAGCTGGTCTGCGAAGCTGAGATGATGGCCATGTATGGAGCCGGATGATATCCGGCGGTGCCTGTTTTGCATGGCAGAAATCTCCTGAAAGGAAATTGAAAAGGAATGTCTGTAAATATACACCCCACTGCCATTATTGAACCTGGTACAAAGATCGGTGTTGATGTAACAGTTGGGCCCTACACAGTAATCGAAGGGGATGTGGAGATCGGTGACCGGTGCTCCATCGGTCCTCATGTGCTTATTGGTGAGGGAACCCGTATTGGTCCTGAGTGCCGTATTTTCAAGGGTGCCAGTATCGGACTCATTCCTCAGGATAAAAAATTCGCAGGTGAAAAGACTTATACTGTTATAGGCAGAAACACTCTTTTCCGGGAATTTGTAACCGTCAATCGAGGGACATCTCATCGGGGGGAAACCCGAATCGGAGATAACTGCTGGATTATGGCATACTGCCACATCGCCCACGATTGTGTTCTGGGTGATGATGTAACAATGTCTAATTCTGTGGCATTAGCTGGTCATGTGGAAGTCGGAAATCACGTCACTATTGGTGGACTTGTTGGAGTACATCAGTTTACCCGCATAGGCGATTATGCTATCATCGCAGCTATGG
>DAOTAZ010000023.1:0-17930 GCA_035382965.1 Chitinispirillaceae bacterium
AGATTATCATCCACAAAACCGAAATAATTAAGACCGTAGTCCCGGTAGAGTCTTTCCATCTCATCGACTACCCGTCCCGGACTGTGCATCCTCAGCCCCCGTCCCATCATCGAATGAGCAGAGCAGAAATTGCAGTCAAACGGACAGCTTCTGCTTGTCAGAATCGGAACAGACATTTTAATGTCGAGCCCTCTGGGATTATACCAGTTTGAGTGATCCGTATAATAATCCTCAACCCTCACCAGATCCCATGCCGGCATGGGGATAGAATCAAGGTCTTTTATATAACCCTGCCTCTGTGTCACTACCGGCAACCCGGAATCGTCACGGTACGCAATTGACGGTATTCCATTTATCGCATTCTTCTTACCTTTTGACAGTGCATCAGTAAGCTCTTTTATCTGAACTTCGCCTTCCCCTAAGATCACATAATCGATCTCAGGGCAGTTTTCAATAATTTCACGTGCAAAAAGGGTAGGATGGATACCGCCGATTACAAATGGAACAGAAATATTCTTTGACTTTACCTCCCGCGCCACCCTCCTGACAAAAGAAAAATGGGTGGATTGGAAGCAGTTCTGGCCAACAAGATCCGGCTTGACCCTGTCAAACATCTCAATGATACGTTCAATGTAAAATTGTTCCCGTTCTACTTCAGGGGGCACTCGAATGGGTGTCAGATCAAGAAGTGTAACCTCGTGTCCATTGGCTCTGAGAAGGGCTGCCACATACAGAAGAGAAAGCGGAGGTGAAATGTCTTTGCGGCTTATTTCACCTGGAGTAAATGAAGAAATCAGCAATATTCGCATAATCGGATTTTTCCAGACAGGCACTCTCTGCTCTGCCACTAGTCATTGACAAAATTTATCTCACAACATTCAGCATAAGGTTGTTTTTCGACATTTTCAAGAGAATAAATCGGATTATCACAACTCATGGTCACCATCCTTGTTCTCCAGCAACCGGCACCAATTCTCAAGATACGGATCATCATTGAAAACCGAACGGTAATGGAACGGGCTTCCCCTTGTCATCGAACGGAAACACCCATCCAACCTGGAAATTGCAAGCTCCGCTTCTTCTTTTTCTTTTCCGGTACATGAAACAGATTTCCTGAAGTGCTCCGCAGCTTCACCAAGCGATTCAATATAAAGCTGAGCCCCGGTAAGTTTCCCGGTGGTACTCCATCTATGAATCTTTTTAGAGCTTTTGAACAGATTACAGAACTGATCCGACCAGCTCCTTACCATTTTATCAAGATCAAAACGCTCCATCGCTGCTTTTTTTGCATTCTGCCCCAACTGCTTTCTAAGTGAAGCATTTGACAAAAGTATTTCCAGTGCCTGAATATATTCAGTTTCCCATTTAACCTTTATACCGGTTCTACCGTTTTCCACAAGATGACTTTCAGCACCATGACTAAAGGCCACAACCGGTAAACCGGCTGCCATAGCCTCGATCAGCGCCTGCTCACCTGTCCCGTAATGATCCGGGCGCAGCGGATACCCGAAAACATCAAAAGTGCTCAAATAATCTTTAATATTGTCCACTGGCCCGGTAAAAACAAACCGGTCTTCCACTCCAAGTTTTACAGCCTGCTCCCTGAGCTGATTCTGCATGTTTCCACCGCAGACCACAAACCTGACATCCGGTACTCTTACTGCTGCACTCATTTTAACAAATGAGGGATGCATTTTGCAGAAATCAACTGTACCTATATACCCCACAACCAGCCCCTCATGCTGAACCGGCTGCACATCAGATACTCTCTCTGTTCCTGCACAGGTAAAAACAAGTCCCAGGCGGTCTCTTTTACCTGGATCGAGTTCTACGATCACATCTGATTCAAAACTGAAAGGAGTTGATACAATAAACCTGTCAGGGAATTCAAGTAATCTGTCAGTAAAGATATGCGGCGGGTAAATGCCTGAAACATGAGACCATAAGATCAAACGACACGGCGGAAGAGGTTTATTAACCATCAGGTTGTAAAGACGGGGATGATTCCACCAGTGCATCACCACTATATCGGTCTGTTCAATTTTTTCAGACAGTTGATCTGCCTTTGAATCCATCAGATCCAGAAGGGGGATAGATGATTCGGAAGCATCTTTAACTGATGCCGGATTTGCATCTTCAAGACATAGTATTTCATGCTCCTCTCCGGTTATCTCCATGGCCCTTTTTATCCAGCTCAGTATTACCCGGCCAACGCCACCTCCCAGATGCGGAGTTATGTGAGTGATTCTCATTTTTTCAATCCAGTGAAGTGATATCTACAGTGGAATAAATACTGCAATACCGATGCAAAGCATGACATCTGCATCTGCGGCACAACGAACATGACTTTCTTTTTTCAACTATACTTGTAAGATCCTCTTCAAGAAAATTCGTCGAGGCCACATTGTCATCAGGATAATAATACATCATACAGTTGCTTACGCTCAGATCCCAGTTGATATGAATACACCTGAGAGTAAGACATTCCCTGTTTTTTTCCTGCCTTGCCATCTCCAGCCCTTTTTCAAGAGGAAGAAGAAGCATATCGGAGACTTTCTTTGCCGGCTCTGGAAAAGAGCCTCCTTCGGCATACTCCAGGACATCATTAAGAGAGATCAGATAAGCTGCAACAGGATGAAACTCAAATCCCGCACTCTCACAGAGATTCCGTATTCTCTTTTCATCATCACCCCTGTTATGCCTGTAAAGGTGATAATAGATCTCGGTTTTCATGTCTGGATTATACTGACTGCGATACTGTTCCAGTTTATGAAAATTCCGGATAAATGTGTCCCACGATCCGCCAGTGTGTGTCAATTCATAGTTTTCACCGCACCCTGAAACAGATACCCTGAACCATCCAGGCTTAGCGGCTATTGCTTCCCTGAGGTTCTTATCACTGTTGAGGTTACTTGACACAGCGCATTGAATTCCGCAACTGTTTGCGTATGAGATAATCTCACTTATCTGCGGGTTAAGAAGCGGTTCACCCCACTGGTAGAGCTGAATATTTCCCACCAGCGGCTCCCCGGAGATAATTTTATTCAGCACCTTTTCAAATGTCTCCAGTGACATGAAACCCTCAGGCGGCCGTTTCCGATCCTTTACCGCCCTGGGACACGACATGCACCTCAGATTACAGAATCCTGATATCTCGACCGAATAATCGTGAGGTTTTATAGTTGAGTAGGGAATAAAATCCTCATTTTCTACAAGACCTGCCCTTCTGCATTCATCAGCTATCTCTTTTTCAAAAAAGAATGCCGCGATAATGATAAATGGTTTGGCACCAGCCGAAAGAAGATCAGTAATACGGTCAGGAGAGATTACAGCATAACCAAGAGCCCCGCTTTGCACCAGCACCGGACTGCGGTCAATAAAGCCCGAAACAGAAACTCCATATCTTTCAAGCGCCCTGCAGATACCCCTGCCCTGGTTTCCGGCTCCCCAGATATAAATCGGACGTTTATCAGCGCTTTTAAGAATCTGTTTAATCAGTGAAATCCCACTGTTCATTTCAGCCGTTTTCCCCTGTAAGATCGCTCTTTTCCTCGAGATATACACTAGTAAACCTGTGAAGTGCCAGAGATTTGCATTTTGGGCAGAACGGTGACTGGTTCCTTTTCTCTATGATCGCTGCAAGAGGCATCTCCAGGAAATTCTCAACCAGCACCGGATTGAAATAAGCACCGCAAAACCTGACATTAAGGTTCCAGTTTATCGGAAAACACCGCTCCTCTGCGCAGGGAAGATGTTTTTGCATCTCAGCTTTTCTGATCCCCTCATCCAGCGGCAGAAGAAGCATTTCAAGAGTCCTTTTCGCCTCAGGAGAAAGCTCTCCACCTTCACGATACATCATTATGTTATCGAGTGAATAAAGGTAGGCATAATTGGGACGGAAGATAAAACCCAGACTCTCCGTCAAATCCCGCATCCTGGTCAGTTCTTCACCGGTATTGTGTTTGTAAATGTGATAATTAACCTCTACATACATCTCCGGGTTGAATTTTTCCTTCAGATCTCTTAGCTTCTGCATATTCTCCAGTAAAACCGGCCATTTTCCTCCGGTGTGTGTACGCTCGTAATTCTCCGGTCCATACCCGGATACGGAAATTTTAATCCAGTCGGGACGAGCCTTGATTGCCTCGGAAAAATCTGTGCGTACATTGAGATTTGTGGAAATAGCACAGAGTACTCTGCGATCAACAGTCATCCTGATAATTTGTGCTATTTCCGGGTTGAGAAACGGCTCTCCCCAGGTATATAGCTGAATATTTCCTGTAAATGGCAGTTCCCTGAGCAGCTTTTCCAGCACCTTCAGATAAGTAGCTGAACTCATAAGCCCGGCCTTCGGCTGCCCGGGAAGATTTCCTCTCGGGCAGGAGATACAATGAAGATTGCAGATTCCGGAAATGTCAACACTTGGGTCAAGAGGACTGATTTCCCTTGCAGAAATAAAATCTTTTCCCTGCTCCAGCCCTGCTTTTATACAACTCTCTGCGATCTCATGTTCATAATGTCCGGAAGTAATCACTATAAAAATCGGTTTCCCCGCAGACTCCTTATCTCCCAGGATCTCTTCAGGCAGAAAAACCGGGCATCCCAGCGATGATTTACCTTTAAGACGTCTGCTCTTATCTATAAACCCGGCAGGCTTTATCCCGTTTCTCTCAAGAGCCCTGGCGATTCCAAATCCCACAATAGAGGCACCCCACAGGTAGACATCTCTGCCCGCGATCTTCTCTTTCAGTGCTTCAGCAGTTATCATAGAGATTCTCAGCATAAAGCCTGATCTCCCCCATCTGCAATATCCGATGCATTATCAGTGTAAACCGAGCAGAACCTGTGCAGGCCTTTTTCTTTACAGACCGCGCACAAAGTGCTTTGCCGCTTCTTTTCGATTATTTCCTCCAGAGGCATCTGCAGGTAGTTACTTGCGATATCGTCTCCACCCTGATTTACCCACAGCCCGCATTGTTTTACCGACAGATCAGACTCGATTGAAATTGTACGCTCAAAACTGCACCGGTTCTCTCTCTGAGAGAAAGCTATGCGTATGGCCCCATCGATTGGAAGCCTCAGCATTTCCAATGTGGCCATGGCTGCCTCAGTCAAAGGTTTCCCTTCCATATAATCCTTCACATTATCAAGAGGAAGGAGCGCGGCAAGATGCGGTCTGAAAATAAAGCCAAGTGAATCACACAGATCACTTGTCCTCTTTAAATCCTCTGAAGTAGTCGTTTTGTATACATGGTAAGCCACTTCAACGATCAAATCAGTATTATGTTCATTCTTCAGTCTGTGGAGCTCATTTAAATTTGTTAATAACCGGCTCCATCTCCCGCCTGTATGGAAAATACTGTAACTGTCCTCATTTCCGGACATGGATATCCGTAAGAATGCCGGTTTTGCTTTTATCACCTCTTCAAGATTTCTTGAGGAATTCATGTTGCTCGAAAGAGCACACATCCTGCCGTAACTGTTGGTAATCCTGACAATCTCAGCCAGTTCTGGATTCAGAAATGGTTCTCCCCAGTTAAACAGTTGTATTGTGGTAAGAAACGGGCTTTCTGAGAGAATCTTTTTCAGAACCAGTTCGTAATTTTCCGCGGGCATGAACCCGGCTCTCATCTTTTCAGGTCTGTTTCCCAGCGGACAGGAAATACAGTGCAGGTTGCATTTACTGGATACAATTACCTGATAATCAAAGGGACACAAGCTCTCATAGGAAATAAAATCCTCACCAGCGACAAGTCCTGCCGCCCTGCACTCTTTTTCAATAGCATCACTGTGAAGAGTTGTGGTATTGACAATAAACGGACTTGTTCTCAGCAGATCCGTTTTCAGTATCTCATCGGGGTGGAAAACCGGGATACCCTGCACAGTTGAAAATTTCTCACTTTTCCTTTTGTCTATAAAACCAGCAGGCTTTATCCCGAATTCCTTTAATGCATTTGCAAACCCTATTCCTGTCTGAGCTGCTCCCCAGAGGTAAAGAGGTCCACTGTGCATGCGGTCCAGCACTTTTTCTGGCACACCTTTCACTTTTTGGCCGTATTCAGACATCGATACTCTTCCGTTTATGTATAAGCTCCTCATCACCATATACTACATAACACCGATGAATCGCTTCTTCTTTACATCTTTTGCAGAAGTCACTTTCCTGACGGGCTTTTATTATGTCCTCAAGCTTTGTACTCAGAAAATCTCCAGGCACAAGAGTACGGCCTCCAGCATACCACTCCATACACTGAGATACTTTTCCGTCCCAGGTAATCCACAAGCACCTCTCGTAACAGCACTCCTGCTCTTTCTGCTGCTTTGCAATGGCCATGGCTTCCCTGACCGGCAGGATCTGCAACTCCATTGTGCGCTTCGCCTCATCACTGATCTCCCTCCCGTCCATTACTGCTGATATGTTGTCCAGAGGCGCAAGCGCGGCATGACGATACCGGAATGTAAATCCCAGACTCTCACACAACTGCTTCATCTTTCTGAAATCTTCACCGTTGTTATGGCTGTAAATATGGTAAAACATCTCTACAACCATTTCGGGATGATACTTTTCTCTCAGTTCCTTAAGCAGGTGCATGTTTTTCAGGAGCAGTTCCCATTTTCCTCCGGTGTGTGTTATCTCATAACTCTTCTCAAACCCGGACACTGAAATCCTGAACCACATCGGTTTTGCTTTGATTACATCTGTAAAATCCCTGTGTACATTCAAGTTGCTTGAGATCGCAGTCAACACCCCGTGCTCATTTGACAGTCTGACAATCTCAGGCAAATCCCGGTTCAAAAGAGGTTCCCCCCAGTTGTAGAGCGTTACTACACCTGTAAACGGATCATCCCTCAGAATCTTATCCAGTATCCGGCTGTATGTTTCCGCGGACATGAAACCTGCCTCGGGCTGCTGAGGCATGTTGCCTCGCGGGCAGGAGATACATCGGAGATTGCACATCCCGGAAATATCCACCTGGTAATCAAATTTCTGAATCTTCGTAAAAGGAATGAAATCTATCTCGTCAACCAGACCCGCCTCGCGGCACAGTTTGGAGATCTCTTCGGCGAAAAAGGAGGATGTAATTACAACATAAGGTTTTTTCCCGGGTTTACCTAAAACCTGGAAAGGGAGATAAATCGGATACTTCAAGACGGTCTGACCGGCCAGAGCTGTGCTGCTGTCAATAAAGCCTTTGGGCTTTAAACCGAAACGTTCAAAAACCCGGCACATCCCATACCCATGACGCGCTCCCCAGAAGTAAAGATCACGGTCACCTATAGTATTGCGAAGCTCACCTGGATCACAAAGTCTGGAAAAATCCGGAAGACTCATATACATCCCGTAATTACAGTTGAATTTTCATGTACAGACACTATCTGACTCGCAAGCACTTTTTTCATCCGATCGGTATTACCCCAGAAAGCCATCGGTTCAAATTCACGATATGGAAGCTTTCCGAATTCAAGTCTCAGCCATGGCCACCTGGACGCATACTGGCTGATCAAATCTTTAATCGAAACCGGGTTTCCGCTGCAACAGTTTACAATACCGGATATGGAATCCTGAAGACAGAAATGCGCCAGAAATTTTCCTATATCGGTAAGGGGGAGATAATCACGGAGCTGAGCCCCGCCGGTCAATGGTATCGACTCCGCTCCACTTTCCGCAGCTTCACGGATAATCCTGAATATCCCCTTATTACCGGACTTATCATTCTGTATATAAAAAATCCTGGCCCATTTCAGAGTAAGAGTATCACCACAGAACTCAACGAGTCTCTTCCGCAAAGTATCTTTCGCAATTCCATAACGGGTAACCGGTTCCGTCTCCATACTCTCATGAAGCTCACCCTCTTTTCTTCCGTACTCAAAACAGGTTCCCGCTACTGTTATATCTGTAATACCCGATTCACAGCACCACTTTAAAAATGAAAGATGAGCCGGTTGAAGACTCCGGACATGGTCCGGATGTTCATAATTGTCAAGGTAGTCCCAGGCAAGATGAATCATCCTGTCGGGTTTTTCAGGATACAGGAGATTTTTCCAGGTAGAACTGTCAAGAATATCGACTACAGCCCTGTCTCTGCCTGTTCCGGGGTGCCTTGAGGCAATCAGTACAGAGGCGCCAGAACCGGCCAGAGCATTTACAGTTGGGACTCCGATAAGCCCGTTTCCTCCTGTAACTGCTACTCTCATAATCCGTCTCCCTGAAATTCAGGAGCATTGCGGTCCTTATCCGAGATATTGGTTACCTCTTCAGGCCATCTTATGTTAATCCGGGAATCCAGATAATTTACACCCCTTTCGTGCAGAGGACTGTATGCCTGATCCGTGAAGTAAATAATCTCGGAATCATCGAGCAGGGTTTGAAAACCATGAGCACATCCATGAGGAATGCACAATGCCCTGCCATTATCCCCGTCCAGTATCTCCCCGTGCCATTTGAGAAATGTCGGTGAGTTTTTCCGCAGATCAACAGCCACATCAAATACTCTGCCTCTGAAGCACTGGACTATTTTCATCTCACTCACAGGTTCTACCTGGTAATGCAGCCCGCGCACAGTACCTTTCTTTACAGAAAATGACCTGTTGATTTGTGATATCTTCATCGGTATATTGGCATCGCTGAATTCCTGAAGGCAGAATCTGCGCTCAAAGGATCCGCGGAAATCTCTGAAAGGCTGAGGTTCGATTACAAAAACTCCCGCAATGGGAGTCGGATGAAAAATCATACTGGACTCTTGATATGTAAGTGTTTCAGGATGTTTACACAATTTAAAACTGTCATTACCAGACCTTCCAGGGAGCCCTGCCGGTACGCCACAATCCTTCCAGGATATTTTTATCGCGCAAACTGTCCATCGGTCTCCAGAAACCGTTGTGATGAAAAGCAAGCAACTGGTTCTCGCTTGCAAGTCTGATTACCGGTGTTGTCTCCCACGGTACCTCATCATGCTCGATATAGTTTAAAACTTCAGGCTCCAGCACAAAAAAACCGCCGTTAATCCAGCTCCGCTCACCCTCCACCTTTTCCTCAAACCGCGTAACATAACTGGCATCATCCAGAACTACCGCTCCAAAACGGCCCGGAGCAGGTACAGCACACAGGGTGGCCAGTTTCCCATGTGAACGATGAAACTCTATCTCCTTTGTGATATCCAGGTCAGAAAGGCCGTCACTGTATGTCATGCAGAATGTTTCATCATCGAGGTATTTAGCTATACGCCTCAGTCTCCCTCCGGTAGGGGTGGTTTCACCGGTATTTACAAGTGTTACTTTCCAGGGCTCAGTCTGGCTTCCATGAACATGGAGTGAGCGGTCCGAAGTATCTATGGTTATGTCAGATCTGTGCAGGTAATAATTGACAAAATACTCCTTCACCATATACCCTTTATATCCAAGGCAGATAATGAAATCGTTGATGCCATGGGCGGAATAGATCTTCATGACATGCCATATTATCGGCATATCACCAATTTCAACCATTGGTTTGGGCTTGGTAACAGTCTCTTCACTGAGCCTTGTGCCAAGTCCGCCTGCCAGAATTACAGCTTTCATGAAAAACCCCTCTGTTTTCTTCCCATTATTCTATATATCGAATGTTTTTTAAAAAACTATTAGCTCTTATTATGTCAGACATCAACTGTTTTTCTGAGACCGGAATCGATCTTATTTCGATACCGATACCGATGCCGACACCGATAAGGGGAAGGTGTCTCAAGCAATATATTGTAATTATGGGATAATGCCCGATATTAGACAAGCAGAAACAGACAGGGGGAAACAGATAGAGACAATACTCAGCAGATTGTCTCTATTGGTGCTTTCCCTTTGAGATTCACACACTGGCTGGAGACATAATTCTGAGGATCAGGAATAGCGTCTACACAACTGATCGGCAGTTTGTCCTGATGCTTAAAAAGAAATTTCTGACCGTAAGAGTTCCAGGCTTTGTCAAAAACATTCTGAGAACGCCACTTTACAACAATATCAGTAGTCACCATGATTCTGCTTACCTGATTTGCCTGCATGCAAAAATCCAGATCCCAGAAATGGCAGTCATCGAAAGTCTCCTCATCAAAACAGATATTCTGGAAAAGTGACGCCCTGACAGCCATGAATACTCCATCAACTGCAACTACCGGAGAATCACCGTTCTCAGGAGAGAATACAACCGCAAAGAAATCACCATTCTGCAGATGATAAACTACCCTGCCCTTTACAAACGGACGACCGGCAGCAGTCCAGGAGTACTTGTCAGCATAAAGAAATTGCGTTCCGGCGACACCAATCACCCCTAACCAGGGATCATCAGCAAACTTTTTCTCCAGAATTAAACCCCAGTTCATCTTCATGAAGAAAAGTTCTTCCGGAATAAAAACAAAAACATCACCGCGCGCTCTGGCTATCCCCTGATTGTAAGCTGCAGCCAAACCAATCCCATTGCTTCCATCAATCATGATATACTCATGATCCACACCCGCTGTCCTGAAAATATTCCTCTCCTGAATCGACTGTGGAATCGGCCTTCTCCAGCATGTTATGACACTTATCATACCCATTTACCTCCAATGCAATACTAAATATGAATTAACTTCGATAGCATTGCAACACCTGACCTTGATTCACCCGATTGAAGGATAGATTTGTTTAGCTGTAAAAGAAAATTTCTTGTTCTGATTATAATTCTATGAAATGGTTTAACTGGTTTTAAACAGAAAAGAGTATTTTGACCACTGATTTTGATGATTAAAGAAATCTGATTTACCTGATTTTAAACAGGGAAAAAGGTTTTAAATTCTAAGGTACATACCTCTCGATGCTGATTCCGATTCCGATGCAGATATTGATACCGACCGGGACAGAGGATAGATGTTCAGGATACGGTGTACCGGGAGAAAACCAGAATGACCCTTAATCAAACGAATCGAGATCCCTCTTCCTGCCCACTTCCCTGCCCTTCCCGATGACCTTTTTCCCGAACCGGGCCACGATTCTATCGACGGCAGCCTCTGAAGCCTCCAGTGACTCCAGAGATTTCTGTGCAAAAAGGTCGGTCTGCACCGCTTCATCAAGACCAGTTATCCCCACACCCAGAAGTCTCAGCGAGCGCTCTCTGAGCTCTTCAAGAAGTTCAAAAGCACTTTCATAGATCAATTTTGCAGCATTTGTGGCAAAGGGAAGTGGTTTCCTCCGGCTGTGCCTGCTGAAATCGGGTCTGCGCCAGGTGATAAAAACAGTCTGTCCCTTTACTCCATAGGAACGCGCCCGCTTTGAAACATCCTGAACCAGTGAAAACAGTACCTCCTGCCATTGTCCCCTGTCCTGTGAATCAACATTGAATGTGTGTTCGCGGGATATGGATTTAATAGATTCTTCATTTCCCACCGGACGATCATCTATCCCCCTGCAGAGATCGAAAAGCGAAACCCCATTTTTACCAAACCGTTCCTCAAGATACTCTATTGACAACTCCTGAAGATCACCGATCGTGCATATTCCCATCCTCGCAAGCGCCTCCGCACTCTTCTTCCCCACCCCCCAGATCTTCTGAACCGGCATTGGTGCCAGCCATTTCTTTATTTGATCAGGATCGAATGGCGCAACGGTGATACCATTTGGTTTGTTCATATCCGATGCTATCTTTGCCAGAAATTTGTTCGGAGCTATTCCAATAGAACCGGTTAATTTCTGTTCAACCCTTATTCTCTCTGAAATCTCCTTTGCAGCATTAAGAACGGATCCAAAAAGCCTCTCGGTTCCGCTCATATCCAGAAATGCCTCGTCAACCGAAACCTGTTCCACACAGGGAGAAAACCTCTCGAAGATACTCATTATCGCTCTTGACACATCCGCGTACACTCTTCCCCTCGGTGTCACAAAAATCCCATGAGGACAGCGCCTGTATGCCTCATTGACAGGCATCGCAGAGTGGACCCCATATTTACGAGCCTCATAACTGGCGGTTGAAACCACTCCCCTGAAGCCAGGACGGGCACCCACAATCACAGGTTTACCCCTGTATTCAGGATTATCCCTCTGCTCTATTGAAGCAAAAAAAGCATCCATGTCAATATGGAAAATTGTCCTGGGAGAATTCATCTCTCTTTATCCATCCTGCACGTACTCTTAACAGTCCTTTTCCATTTTTTTCATTTCATCGATTACGATTAAAACGCCGCTTTGCGGCAGCACAAAAGAATCATATCGACTCTCACCACTCGACATTGTCAACCCAGAAACAAAATGGGGAATCCTTCCCGACCCTGGTTTCCAGTTCCACCTCTTTTGCCCCCTGATCGGTAACCTCAAGCGCCACTTCTTTCCAACTGTCAAACCTTACCTCAGAATAACGGGCACTGCTGGAGGGTTTAAAAGAAGGTGGATTATAGTATACCCAGTCACCTCCGGCCTTGCGAATCCTGAAAGAAACCTTCCCGTTTCCTCTCAGGTTAAATTTGATTGTTTTCTCTGCGCTATTTTTTCTAAGTATAGCTTTAGAGGCGCTGCTGTTTGCCTTCCGTGCATCTCCGCTGATACGCAGGCAGAATTTTCCATGTTTAACAGATACAGTATCTCTGAAAAGACTGACTCCTGAATTGCAGGAAACCCAACCCTCGGAAGAACTCTCAAATCCCCCGGAATCAATAGCATCTGCCCCGGAGATTCTGTCCTGAGATGCCTCCGACAGGGTGTCAAGCTGAAAAGGCTTGTTTACAAACGAAGCGCAGACCGGAAGATGGTCAGAATAACCCTCCCCTGTGTGCATTTTCCTCTTCTTTTTCCATCTTGTCTGCCATCTGAATGGCTTTCCATTTCTTATCAGTTGCCCTTCCCAGGTAAATACCCTGAAGCTGTTATCGATATATGAAAAGCCTCTGGAATCGTAAAGTGATGCAGGCAGAATGATATGATCAGGAGTCTGATTGTTCCCCCTGAAAACATAGCTCATCCGCTCCGTCTCGGGCAGTTCAAGCCAGAGATCGTAGTGCATTCCGGGAATTCCGCCTGTAAAATCTCTTTCCCGTACAAAATGGTTCCCATCTCTGACAGTATTAAGCACATGATTGATACTGGTTCTGCCATCAGCATCATCATGACCAAAAACCTTCAGCTTCAAATATTCATCATAGTCACAGTTAAAATCACCCAGCAGAACATAATCTGTCCCCTCCTGCAGATTCAATAAACGTGAACGCAGTGTCTCTGCAGCTTTTATGCGGAACGATTCAGGGTAGCTCTTTGAGGGCCAGTGGTTTACAAACAGTTTTAATGATGATTTCCCGATCTGAAGATCTGCTTCAAGAATACATCTGGTTTTCGCTTTTCCCCCAAGATCCACAGGAATCAGCTCATATTTTACAAGCCGGTATTTCGAGAGTATGGCTGTACAGGTAATTGTTTTCTCCGGCCCCTCTCCGATTACCATGAACGGGTAGTTTTTTCCCCTCCGGGAAAGTGCATTTTTCAACTGTTTCAGAGCGTTTCCATTTTCCACTTCACAGAGCGCCACAACATCTGCATCGATTGCGGAGATAACCGATGCGGTATTTTCCACTTTTTTCCTCTGTATTTCCTGGTCCCAGTTCGATGTGCCTGGCTTATATTCAGGGTACTCCAGCCCGTCAAAGTTGAGGTCAAAAAGGTTTTCAACATTATAAAAAGAGACGGTTACTGTGTCCGTCTTCTCCTTATCCGTGGAAATTGCGTGTGCTTCAGACTCAGGGACATCTTTCCTGCACCCTGAAATCAGAATAAAAAGGAGTAGAATTATTCCGTTTATCTGTTTCAAATAAATACCATCCTTTTATATACCAGATCTGTGCGTAGCCGGATGGGGAACGAATATTTAAAGCATTTTGAAAAGAATTAACCTTCAAGGCCTGCAATGTTATAATATAAATACAACAATTGCTGGCCTGGTTTTCAATCGGTTAGCCGGTAGAGGCCAAAAAAAGGGATTCTGCGCCATGAGAAACCTGCTTTTTTCATTTGCTCTGCTGATTTTCACTCAGCAGGTATTTGCCGAGTTTACGATCCACATACTGAGCCCCTGGCGTGACGATACATCTGCTGCACGAAGGGAAGCGCTGAGGCTGTCCGGAAACAGCGAAGTGGGCTATTACCCCGGAAGTGATATGACACCAGAGGGTGAGGGATGGTTTGTCTACATCTATAAAGAACTTTCTAATACAGGATTTACGATGGATGTAGTGACCTGGATCGGCCCGGAAAGATGGCGGGGAGAGGTTAAATATCCTTTCACACTCTCAGTTGACAGTCTCTTTGCCCCTTTCCCGCTCACTGTAAATGAAATCTGGATAATCATTCCAGACTCGACAAAACCCCCTCTGGTTTACGATGTGCCCCCGTCAAGCAAAGTGGTCAATATTTTCAATCCCTGGCCGGACAATTCACCAAAAATCATTTCAGGAAAAAATCCACCTTTGCAGATGCGCTCCCGGGATGATATCTGCGGATGGTACAGGTATTACTATCCGGGTACAGCCGAGGGATTAACGCAGGTTAAATTCACCGATTTTTTCCGGTCTCAAATTTACTCAGCTTCAGGCATGATAGAGGGCCCTGCAATCGATCTGCGCTCCTATCTATTAAATCATGACACAGTCTACATTCTACCCCGCCCCTTCCCCTACGGGGAACCCTCCATCACAAACACATTCCCGGGGCGGACTGGTGAATGCGGATTCAGGAAAGTCTCAGGCCTGTTCCGGGACTGGAAGCAGGATGATGTCTCTTTTTTCAATAACCCCACAGGGATGAGCGGAGGCGGCACTACAGGAATGGTGCTGCCGACTCTGAGCGCTCCGGATTACAAACCAAGAATAAACCCGAATGGAAACACCAGGTTTGCCGAAAAGCTTGAAACCTGGTTTGAAACGATCACTTTTCCTGATGGTACCGACAATGATACCTGCATGGATATAACACTCCGTAAGGGTGATGACGGGATGTGGACTTTTGATTCGGACTGGATGGGCGGGTTTTTCATGCTCGACAGCTTTGATAATCCAAACAATGTCAAATATCAGGATTCCAAAAAAAGGATGCGTAATTTCCTCTTTACAATGGAGATGCACCTTCAGTTCATCTATCATGAAAACGCAGGACTTGAGTTTATTTTCCGGGGTGATGACGATGTGTGGGTTTATGTCAATAACCACCTGGTCATAGACCTGGGCGGGTTGCATGAAAGGCTGGCAGACACTCTTTTTCTCGACAAAAGGAAAAATGAACTGGGACTGGTTGATGGTGAGATGTACTCGCTGGATCTGTTCTATGCCGAACGCAATCCGGTCGAGGCAAACTTCATGATAAAAACCTCGATGGACCTGCGGAACAGTGATGAACTCTACTACAAGGAAACAATTCTGGGTAACGGCAGCTACCAATATGATATCTGGCAGAGAGTAATGACTGAAGGGATAAGCTGCGGAACAACGGCACTTCTTAACGAGGAGGAGAAAGCACAGGTAAACTTCTTCCTGGAAGGTCCTCAGTTTCCCGATGATTCTCTTGTGCCTCTGCCCCCTGGAACCCATTTCGGGGGAATAACGACAGATGCCGGCAAGTCAACAGTTTCTCTTGACAGCGCCAGAATCTCCGGACTTGCACCAGGCGAATACCGTATTATCTTCCAGAGCACTGTAAACAAGGAAAGATCCGGGTACCTGACCTTCACCGTCTACCCCAAACCCCACCACCTGGACATCCTTACCGATTCCATCCCCCTGGACCCAAAGAAAGATGCCTTTATCGACTCCATTTACATAAGCATTGAGAGAGATTCCATGCAGATATATGCGGTTGTCCGTGACTCTGCAGGCAATTTCATCGAACCAGCAAAATCTCCACAATGGATAAGCCGGAACCCGGAGATAATCAAAGTCATACCTGACCCGGGAAACCCATCCAGGTGTACAATTTTAAAGGTTGACGGTGGCACAACATGGGTTGTGGTAAGCACAGCGGGTCTGATTTCCGATTCTGTAAGAATTGTCGCTGATGACAAACCTGATTATCCCCTCGTGTCATCTGCGGTGATGCTTGACAGCGACGGTGATAACATCCCCGATCTTCTCCATATAACACTTACAGATACCTTTAAAACCGGCCAGAGTCTCTCCAGTGTTGAAATCAGCTACCGCGGAGGACCCTATATCATTCCTGGCGCCTCATGTATCATAGACGGCAACACTGTACTGACCCCTTTTACCTCTTCTGCCGGCATCGACGGCAGACCATCGGGAAATGTGAAAATCAATATCGATAATGATGGTGACCCTGAGAGCCACAGCGGTGCTTTCACCGATGGGGTCGGGCCATCACTTATAGCCGCAGATGTACTCGAAAATGAAAGCTCTGATCCGGATATTCTCTTTCTTACCTTCTCAGAACCTATCTTTACATCCACAGTTAAGGGGAATCAACTGCTTCTGATAAAAGCCGGGGACGATACCATCCCGCTGAATATTCTGACGATAAATAATATCGACAATGATTCCACAATCACTGTCCTCGCTTCCTCATCTGCCGGTAAACCTCTTGCCGGAGACTTGCTCCGTCTTGTCCCGGGAAGCCAGGGAGGAAAGATTTCAGAGCTTAACGGAGTACTGCCGCATGATCTGAATATCCCGGTGGAAATAGGATTCAGAGCAGGTGCCGCAGCCATTAAATCCTCCTGGTACAGCGATTCCGATGCAAACGGAATCATTGACAGACTATACCTGCAGTTCAAAAGACCGGTTAAGTCCCAGGAGTTTGACACAATCAGAGTCCAGTGGAATTCCCTGGGTCACCTGATCGACCCGGGCATTATCCAGTTTGTAAATGATTCAACCTTTTACATTCCAGTCGAGGGAACGGTGGTAAGAACAGATCAACCCCTTACTTCCGGTTTCATGCTGGCTGCTGTTGAATTTAAAGCTGCCAAAGGCGTGCTCCGGACATCGATTGCAATTGACAGCGCTGCACCGGTCCTTGTATCGGCTGTGCTCCGCTCAGGACGATACAATTTGTCGGGAGAGCCTGATGACGACACTCTCATCTGTGAGTTTTCAGAAGACATTCCTGCACCCGGAAACAGTCCGTTTTTACTTGCAAACCCTCAGACAGGACAGTACAGGTTCAATCTTACCCCATACAACAGTAAGACTACTTTTCTTGTAAACTCCATAGATCCCTCCGGAATTTCCCCTGCGGACAACGATTCTATCTGGATCGATATCTCTGCCCTGGTAAAAGACTCCTCAGGCAACATTCAATCCAACCCATCGAACAGAAGGGTCCTGCTGCAGATCATTGAGGTGGAGCCGCAGTGGATGGCACGGATCGGTCCCAATCCCGTGCGACCTCCGTCACCGACTATAATCCAGATTACACCTGTTACACCTGCTCCTGTCTCACGGTTCAGAGCACAGATTGTCATTTACGATGCTTTAGGAAACCGCATTATCGATTCTGAGATGAGCAGTATGGGCAGGCTTTTCGAGTATCAATGGAACGGATATAACCGGAGAGGACGCAGAGTGGGAGTCGGAACCTATATGGCTCAGGTAATTGTAAAGGAGAATTCCAAAACCGTGTATACTGAAAAGATTTTTGTGGGTGTAAAGAAATAATTTTGTTAAAGCCACTACTGTTTGTTTAATCAGGGTCGGTATCGGCATCGGAATCGGTATCGACCCTTTACTATGTTACGGTGCGGAACTATATCTGGTAAGTGAAGAGTTGAAGGATTTCTCCCCGGAAACTCGTCGAAATGATAAAGGATAATACTGACTCGACAGTCTGTTTTCCATAATCGGTACCGATTCCGATACCGTCCCCGAACAGAAAGTCAATCCAGGTGAAGCAATTCAAATGCGAAATAAAACATGATTGCGGCAAGAGCGCTTAACAAGCCGTAA
>DAOTAZ010000024.1:0-4787 GCA_035382965.1 Chitinispirillaceae bacterium
GTAAGGAGCCGGTAATCAAGACCGTTTTCTGCATAAATACGCACATCGGGAAAGTGCTTTTTAAACTCCTTGATACAATCTACCCAGAACTGAAAATCCAGAAGCAGATTGTCATCCTCGAAATTCAATATGTGCACATCTTCAGGAGAAACCCCGCTTTTTTGTATCAGGGAGTTGATTGAATCCTGAATCTTGCTGAAAGAAGACAGCCTGAACTCATCTCCATGGCAGAATCTGTTTGAGCAGAAACTGCAATCAAGCGGGCAGCCTCTGGATATGGAGATGCTGATCCTGGAAGACGCATTTGATCTGCCTAAGGCCTTGAAAGCAGGGGATATATATATAGCTGGCTCAATTTGTTCTTTAGAGGTAAATTCTTTTCTTGAGAAGTAAATATCGTCTTTGTCTTTCCATCCGAGATTTGGAATACCACCTGGATCTGAAGTCTTGCCTTCAAGGTAATCCAGAAACCGATACAGACTCACTTCAGCTTCACCTGCTATAGTGTAGTCTACCCCATTGGAACGGAGGAAAAACTCAGGGTAGGCGCTTACTCCAGCTCCTCCCAGAACTACCGGGCAAGAAGGCAGCCGGGTTTTTATCTCCTCTGCAAGTTCTATAGCTACTGATCCATAGCACCAGGCGAAACAGGAGATGAAACAGATATCCGGGTTGAGACTGCTGATTATGCTTCCGCATTCTTTAATCTCCGGGCCGAAGTGTTTGTATCTGGTGAAGAAAGATGTTTTTCCGGTTTCGTTTTCCAGAATGTGAGGCTTAAGATGAGAGAGAGCTTCAGGAAGAGGTATATGAATAGGCCTTTTCCTCAGCAATGCAAAATTAAGCGGTATTGTGCGGATTCCTCTTCTTGCTAACAGATCAGTCACCAGCAATGCTCCCAGAGAGGTAAATCTGTGATGGGTGAAATAGAAATCCCGTACTGGCGGAGTAATGACCAGTGCTGTTTTAATATTGAGGGGTACAGGGTGCATCTGGTTTGGAATTCTCCTTAGTCGAAATTGTTACAAAAAAATAGTATGCACCTGGGTGAAGAATTAAACAATTGTGGAGGAGAATCGAATTAATGGCTCAGTAACAAAGGAGTGTGTTTGCGGTTTGATTTTGGTTATATGATAAATCTTGCTGGTGATCTGATCTCTCAGATTCCGGTAAATTACTTTGCTGCACAAAATAGCGGAAAACGTTCTATATCAATGGCTAAGGCACGAATTAATAAGACTTCACTTCAGGCTGCGATTATCAGTGCAGGGCTGGCAATTCCTCCGGGGGTTCTGGGATATTTCACTCTGGTTCCAAATCTATTGGGGGTATGGAAACTCCAGCGAAACCTGGTTCTGGAGCTTGCGAAAATGTATGGTAATGATTTATCCACCACCAGAAACCAGTTGTTAGGTTGCCTTCTCCGCCATTCCACTGCCCAGATCGTAAAGGAGCTGTTCTGTAACAACAGCAAGCCGAAATTTTCACGCATATTCCTTAAGCGCGGCACAGAACATGTTCTCAAAGGAGTTGGGCCTGGAGTGATTAAACAGGGTGGTTTTTTTCAACGCTCTATCCCTTTGCTTGGTTCTGTGCTGGCAGGAGTATATGCTTACATTGATACTCAAAAGGTTGGCCGTGCTGCTCTCAGGCAGATACGCGGCCGCTGAAACCAAACTGCAGGCGTTATTCAGGTTTTTCAACGCGGATCCACTTACCGGGAATTCTTCCCCTGATCTGTGGATTATGCATCGCTTCCACTGATATGGCAGGCAGGTAAAACTCTCCGATGTAACTTGCCTTTAACAGCACCCGGAATGCTTTCTTCTCATCTTTTTTCAGATCAAAACAGGTATACACATGATTGTCATCGATCTTTCTGAATTCATACCTGTTAGAATCATCAGGATCTGGCTGTGTTTTGTGAATTTCCCATCCTGAGCAGACAGGCTGATTCAGCACAATCCTGTGATAATCGCTGCTGCCGGTGTTTTTCACTGAAATAACTGCTTCCAGGTTCTGCCCCTGGATGAGCCTTTCGATGTTCAGTGTATTACCGGCCAGGTCTTCATAATCCGCCTGCAGTAACAAGCCATTCGATTCATAATCCTCGTTCCGGACCCATGGAGTACCTTCCAGGATCAATCGAGGGTAGATGGGTGTTTGACCGCTGTTTTCCAACTTCAGAGTCAGCAGGGACTCATCTGATATTTCCAGAGGGATGCGGAGGACCGGTTTGGATGTTGAACTGCTTTTTTCAGGCTTTCCATTGCATGAATAGATGAAACTCATTTCAGCGGTTCCGCTGGATACTCCAGCATGTCTGGCAAGAGATGAGATTGCCCAGGCAATGGCCTGAGGAGTGAGCTGCTTTTTACCATCACCCAATTCAATTGAGATCTCCCGCACCAGGTTCCAGCTCTTTTCCAATTGATGCAAAATCAGTAAAGATTCCAGAATCAATGCTTTATCCCGCAGATCCGAGCCATAGGTGAATGTCTGTTCTGAGTATTGAGAAATTGTCAAAGATGCATTTCTGGCCAATTCAGTAGCGATTTCAGGAAGTCCTGCGAGATGGTAAGCAGCAGCAATACACCATGTTTCTGTTGTTCCCAGATCTTTTAACCCTCTGATCCTGTCCATCGAAACCAGGTCCGGGTTTCCTGAGAGGGCAAGAGTGAAGAGCCTGTACGATTGGATCAGTTCAGGTCTCTGTTGTCCGGCAACCCAGGAGCGGCTCATCTTCTTTTGATACTCTTTCCATCGTTCGAATAAATTTTGAGGCAGTTTATACCCGATGGTTCTTGCCTCAGCCAGAAAATGTCCAGCAAAGCTGGAGAACCACTCATCTTCAGAAGTATCCTCAGCCCAGAATCCAAAGCCTCCAGTGCTGGTCTGGAAAGCACTCAGTTTTTCAATAGTCGTTATTATATGTTTCTTGTTCTCAGCAATGGATTCAGGGGATAGATGAAGCAGATTGCTGATTTTAAGCAGAGGAAAAGCTGTGGACAAGTGCTGCTCCAGGCTTCCTGGTTTTAAATTAACCAGTTGGTCCAGCCTTCTGCTTATTTTGAGATAAGGCACTCTGGAGACCTCAAGCTCTGCTCTGTTGGTTTTGGTTCTGCCAGGCAAAGGCATGCTGATTTCCAGAGTGTTTTCCGGTAACAGTGTGGTGTCCACTGTTTCAGTTATCAGTTCGAGTTTTCTTATTTTGATCTTATGCTTTTCTTCTGATCTGTCCTTTACTGCAGAGGTTTTTATTGCTATCGAAGCTATTCCGGCTTCTGCTGCTTCCAGTTCAAACGGGATGATCTCGATGCCAGTTTTTCTGAAATAGGCATGTTTGGTACTGCTTCCTCTGAGCAACACCGGTTTGTCGGCAGTGACATCAACAGATACTTTTCTGATTCCCGGGTCTGAGGAAAGGATGGAAACCGGGAGGAAGTACTTTTCTCCTGTGGAAAGTATTCCGGGCAGAATAGAATTCGTAATTACAGGTTTTGTTACTGTTATTGTCTTTTCTGCTCTTCCAAAGACACCCTGGTTTGCTGCTGTAAGAATCAATCTGATCGTACCGGAATATCTGGGAATATCGAGTTCATGAATGTTGATCTTGTTTTTCTGAAGCTCAAATGGCCCCAGAAATTTCACTAATGGTGGAAAGAGGCCTGCTTGCAGAGCTCTTCTGATTATATTGCTGTCATTTCCCAGTACAGTATCACATAATTGTTTCCAGGGATCGGGAGTTAAAAAACGGGCTGGGTAGAGTAGTTTCTCATCGACCAGTGCAAGAGTGTATGTCATACTCTTTTTATCTTTTTCTCTGATTTTTATTTGCACCTTTTTTCCCGGGAGAAGAACCTGCGGAGATTCAATCACCGGATTCAGTTTAAGGCCGGAATCTGCAGTAAATATGTTTGTGTCCGGTTTAATCCCCATTTCTTCCATGATAGAGTCTGATCTTTCTGATGTATTCATGCGGTTGATAAAAGGGGTTGTTTTAAAGGACAGATTTTTCTGGAAAGTAAAATCTCCGGTTTTAACACTGGCAATCCAGGTTCCTTCCTGAAAAGAGGGGAGGGTTGCTATTTTAAAGCAGAAGAAACCGTTAAGGCCATGTTGTACTCTAAAGGATTTTACAAGCTTTTTCTGAGGATCATACAAGTCGAGAGAAACCGGAGATTGTTCCGGAAGACGTCTGAAGGGGTCGTAAGAGGCAAATGTGAGAAAGATGCTGTCTCCCGGACAGTACAACCCCCGATCACTGTAAATGAATCCTTTTGGACTGTGAGGATCCGCTTCCTGAGACATTGAGACATTAGAGTTTGTGAGATCTATTGTCTCATTGATCAAAGAATCGGAAGATGTGTCAAAGGAAACGGGTTCGGTTACAGCGGAATCGTTTGATTTTGTAATGTTTGCCGGTGTCCCGGAATCCCGGGCTCTCTTTTCCTGGCATCCTGAAAAAAGCAGAAGAAACAGACAGAGCAACAGAGAGAGAGAAGATCTGGGAATCACAGTTTCCCTCCTGTTAGATTGTTTCGGGGATCAGATGTGGAGAAAGTATGCAGCGAAAGTTAATGATAATATAATTGCTACAGATGGCAGTAGGTATTGAAATGCGCTGTTATTTTCAGAGTGATTTAAAGTCGGACCGACATCTGTAATTCTTTTGCTGACTCAACAGTTTCCTCAGAGTTGAGATAACCACTTAATCGGTTAAGTGTTTAGTTCATCTCCGGGGTGAATCAATGATTTAAACTGTTAAGTTGATGATTCTTATCAGA
>DAOTAZ010000024.1:4797-17890 GCA_035382965.1 Chitinispirillaceae bacterium
AATTAATCTGTTCAGACAACGCATTCGAATTAGAACCTCCTATTCCATTTTTACTGATTCTGAACACATTTGGTGCTGACTCCGGGTCCTCCGGTAGCTGCATCGAAACAGTTAAACAGGGTTTATCTATTATAATATGGATATTTCTATTAAGTTCTTTTTTACATATGCCGATACTAATAAAAGAACCGGAAGATTTTTTCTTTAAGGAGCTTTTATGGGAATCTCAATCAACGGACCATCTGGCATAGATACCCAGTATATTATTGATTCTCTGGTCAGCATCGAGCGAGAGAAAGTCACCAAAGTTGAAAAGGAAAAGTCTGCTTATCAGGTAAAGATAAATGCTTATTCAAAGCTCAAATCCTATCTGACAGAACTGCGCTCCAAGGCAACAGCTCTTGGAAAGATCAGTTCTTTTGATCTCTTTACTACTACCAGTACTAATGAAAAAGCGGTTACGCTCAAAGGCGGAACAGGGTCTGTCGATTCACAGCACGATATAAAAGTATTTCAGCTTGCCACAAATGAGAAGATGATCAGTGCCGATAACCGGATTTCTGATCAGAATGCATCACTCTCCAGTCTGGGGATTGGTGTAGGAACCATTAGCATCGACGGAGTTGAGATCACTGTTACAGACACAGACACGATTCAGGATCTCAGAATGAAGATCAACAGTGCTGTGGATGGATCGGGTAAAAAGCTTGATGTGACTGCATCTGTGCTCAAAATTTCCGATACCAACTATCGTCTTGTACTGACATCGAAGAATTCTGGCAGTGAAGGAATTGAATACAAGGATATTTCCGGCAGCACACTGCAGGATCTTGGTATCATATTGACAGCAGACGGAGACAAGGGAAACTCACAACAGGTTTTGACTTCAGCCGGAGATGCACTTTCCGCTTTTAACGGACTCGGGGTCGGAGAATCAGTACAGTTTACGGGTAAAGACCGGGAAGGCAGAGAAGTAACCGGTATTTTTGTGAAAACTGCTTCCAGCACTGCAGATGATTTCCTGAAAGAGATAGTTGCAGCCTACCATGGCATGGTTAACGCATCTTTCGATGAGTCCGGGAATCTGGTAATTGAGGATAAGGTGACTGGAAAGTCAGCTCTGAGTATGAGTTCACTTACCATCGGTTCGACTTCTTTGACAATGGAGACAACCACTATCGGTGTTGATGGTGTCGGAGTACTTTCTGCAGGCAGGGATGCTTATTTCAGTGTAGATAATATAAACATGAGTTCTTCGACCAATTCCGCGAGCGGGTTTGTTACCGGAGCAACTTTTGAGTTTCATGCTGTTTCATTGGAAAATGTCACAGTATCCATGACCAGGGATCTGGACGGGATCAAGAAAAAATTCCAGGAACTGATTGACGCTTTCAATGCCATTGTTCGTTTCTCGAAAGAGAGCACAAAACTGGCCGATCCCAAAGATGAGAAAAGCAAAGGTGGTGATCTGGCCGGTGACACAACAATCAAGTCGATAGTAAGTCAGATCAGATCCTATTTTCAGCAGAGTTTTAATCTGCTTGGGGGTACCTATACTAACTTTTCCATGGTGGGACTTAAGACCGATACTACTTCGGGTGAGTATGTACTGGACGAGGAGGCCTTCAAGAAGGCTCTTGAGACAAACCTTGACGAAGTGATAAGGCTTTTTTCTACCACTGGTGTCTCTGAGAACACCGGTGTCACATTGGGTCGCAGTACTAAGGATACTACCAGCGGCAAGTATGTAATTGAAGAAGTGGATGATATGCACTTGCGTATTCGGTTGGAAGGCAGCAGCGAGTGGTTTATCTCCGATGCAAGGGAAGGTGATATAATTACCTTTTCTGAGGGGCCGGCGAAAGGTCTCTCTCTTACAGCTCCTTCAGGGACACTGAGCACCTCAACAGTATTTACTCTTCAAAAAGGGTTGTCTGAATTATTGGAACTTGAAATCAACAAGTTGACAGACTCCAGGGAAGGACTTGTTTCGCTGCGTCAGGAATCCTGGAGAAAGAACATGCAGTACTCAGATGATCGTATACTCAGGCTGGAGGAACGGATTGAAAAATACCGCTTGCGTCTGGTAAGGCAATTCAGCGATATGGAACAGGCCATGAGCCGGCTTCAATCACAAAGCACAAATTTGCTCAGTGCACTGAGTGCATTTCAATAAGGGAGGTTGTCCATGAAGCAGGGTTACACAGCGTATAAAAGTGCCAACATCGATACTGCGGATCAGGGAAAACTGATTCTTATTACTTATGATGTGGCCATAAAACACGCCAAGCTTGCTCTGGAGATCTTCGATGACCGTACGCAACTTGAACAGCGCACAAAGCATCTTTTCAAGATGCAGGATGCCATAACTGAGCTGTTAAGTGCACTGCGGCTTGATGTAGGTGATGTGGCAAAGAATCTGTACAGACTTTACGACTACATGCTGCGTACTATTATAGATGCGAATATTAAAAACAATCGCAGCAAAGTAATAGAGGTCCTTGGATATCTGGAGAGCCTCAGGGAAGCCTGGGCAGAGGCTATTATAAAAGTAAAGCAGCAGTCTTCTCCTCAGATACAATTAGACAGCGTGGGGATCTCCGGATGAAAGAGAATACAACTGCACAGAGCCTGGCTAAGTTACTGAGCCTGTATGAATCTGTAAAATCTGTTACCGAGAATCTTCTTGCTGATTTTTCTGATGAGAAACTGACGGAATCTCTCTCAGAAAGGGCAAAACTGCTGGATCAGATCAGCAGAGAAGAGCAGAATATCAATGGTATGCTGTCCTGTCCGGAATTTTCTGATATCAAAAATGAAATCAGGAACCTCATCCTGAGCATCGCTGAACTGGATAAAGTGGTTTCCCAGAGAATCAAAGCGGGGATGGAAGAAGTACAGTCCGAATTGATGCGTCTATCTTCAAAGTCAAATGCGGCGCTGGCCTATTCAGCACACCGGAGAACCTGATCTCCGGTGCCCAGTCTGCACTCCAGTTCTGTATAAAGTGATTCCATATTCAGAGTTTCCTCATTACCACTCAGCATATTCTTAATTCTTACCTTTCCGGCTTTACCCTCTTCACCGCCAAGAAAAACGGTGTAGATCGAACGGGCTGCATTTGCGATTTTGAGTTGCTTGCTGATGGCAGTGGCTTTAAACGAAAATTCACAGGAGATACCTTTTGAGCGGATCCTGGATGCAACAGAGATGATTTCCTCCGTTGTGGTTCCTTCAAATGCCGCAAGAAACACTTTACTTCTGGGCGGTTGAGCCGGGGCAAGATTGCAGCTTTTCAGCAACTCCCCAAGTACAACATCACCAGCAGCGAATCCAACAGCCGGAGTAGGGGGGCCGCCATATAGCTGGACCAGTTTGTCGTATCTTCCTCCACCCGCGATTGCCCGCATGTTCTTCTTGACATCCAGAAGCTCGAAGACTGTTCCGGTGTAATAGGCAAGTCCCCTTACAATACCTATGTCAAACAGGGCATAATCGGACAAACCGTAGTAACCGAGAAGTTCAAAGAGTCTGTAGAGATTATCCATGGATGGAGTGGCACCACAGGATTTTTCCAGTTGAGAGATTGACTGTGCATTAAAGATATCTTCTATTCTGTTTCTCGTATTACTGTCAGGGATTATCTCAGTAAGCTGCTTTTGAAATTCCTTATCAGGAATTTTGCTTTTTCTGTCAAGCAGAGCGTACAGAGAACCAAAATTGTTCTTGTCCAGACCTGCAATTGTAAATAACTCTTCCAGGAGTGTGCGGCTGGAGATTCTCACTTTAAAATCATTGGATGTAAGCCCGAAGTCACGCATCATATCGATGGATGCTGCAATAAGTTCCGCATCAGCTTCTGTTTCCGGGCTGCCCAGAATATCCATATTGAGCTGAAAAAACTCACGGAGTCGTCCCTTCTGCATTTTCTCGTATCTGAATAGTCTTGGTATGGAATACCAGCGTACAGGGCGTTTGAGATTGTTTCCTTTTGCAGCTACCATGCGTGCCACTGATGGGGTCAATTCAGGACGAAGGGCGAGCAGACGTTCTGCTTTGTCCTTGAAAACGTAGAGCTGTTTTTCAATTTCATCACCTGATTTCTGGGTGTAGATTTCCAGGTGCTCAAACATCGGGGCATCGCACATCTCAAACCCGTACCGACGACAGGTTTTGTGCCATTTACCGAAAATAAACTGCTGAAAAGCCATATCTTCCGGGTAAAAATCCCGGGTCCCTTTGGGGCCTGCTGGAACAGACATCAGTTCTCCTTTTTACTTACAGATCAAAAAGAATGTTAAAATACATTCTAATACCTGTCTAATGCACCTGTCTTCGGCAAGGCTGTTGAATACTGGTGAATTTGCCATACCGTTTATTTAGCGATAAAACAGCAGATTCCGGACACAAAAAAAAAGCCCGGCAGAACGAAAGATTCTGCCGGGCCGGATAAACTTTTTTAAAGATATAGTATTTGCTTACTCCTCCATACTACCTTCTTCTTCAAGCTTCTTCTTGAGATCTTCCAGTTCTTTCTCAAGATCTGCATCTTTCTTTCTGAACTCATCGGTTTCTTTAGTCTGTTTAAGCATTCCTGCCTTGTTTTGTGCTACTGCCAGTGCATAGTCCACATCTTCTTTTACAGCTTCAAGATTTCTGGCGAAGAAGGATGCTCTTGCAAACTGGTCAGAATACTTGATAAACTCATCGATTTTGCTTTTGTAATTTTTCTGATGGGTTTCAAGGCTGTCGACCTGTTTGATAATTTTATCGGACTGTCTGGAAGAGCCAAGATCATAAGCCACTCTTGCCAGTTCGGTATAGAGCTGTCTGACCTGATCATGCTCCTGTGCTTTCTGGGAGAGTTCTGCCTCTGATGGCGGCTGAAAGCTCTCCAGTGCCTGAGATGCACCTTCCAGGAGACTGGCGGCATTGGCATAGTTTTTCTGCATCATATGTGCGTAAGCCTGAAGCAGTGCACCTTCGGCTTTGAGAACAGGGCTGGAGCCGATTGTTGCCAATTCAGAACCTGCTGCAAGACAGTCGTTCCATTGTCTTGCTTTCAGACCGGTCCAGGCCAGACCCAGCAGAGCATCCATGTAGTAGAAGCTTGTTTTAGGAACACTTCTCAGCGCTGTAACAGCTTTGGCCAGAGGCCCTTCCTGTTTTGTGAGTTCTTCGTAGAATATATAACCCAGGAAGACATAGGAGCGGTTTACGATCTCCTGCTGAGCCTTGGTTGTTGTTTGTGCCTGAATACAGTTTTCCAGGTAAGAAATGGCACTTTCAATGTTATCTGCAGCGGCTTCAGAAATTGCGGCAGAGTGCTGAGCGAAAACATAATCCGGATGGGTTTCAGGAATCAGGTCAAAGAGCTGTTTTGCTTTCGATGGATTGCCCTTGAGGATCTCTGTCTGTCCCATCAGGTAGTAGCCGTGAAACTTGATAGAGTCCGGAACTCCCAGTTTGTTCAATTCATTAAACTGGTTTTCCACAGCAGGGAAATCACCATTCCGGTAATAGATCCTCATCAATCCCAGGTCAGAAAACGGGACTGCCGCGCTGCGAGCATACTCCTGTCTTGTCTTCTGATAGGCTTCTTCTGCGGTTGTGCGCATGTCCATCTGTTCCTGACAACTTCCAATGAAGTAGCTTACCCAGTCATTTTTAAAGAAGTCGGGATATTCTCCGAATAGCTGACTGAACAGGAAGAAAGCATCCCAGTAATTGCCTGCATTGTATTGCTCAAGAGCTTTGATATAAAGATCGTTTGGAGCGAGGTTAGCCATTTTAGCCATTTTTCTGGCATAGATTTCTTCTCTGTGTTTGCCGAAATCACCACGTAAATACAATGTGTGAGTAAAAGTCTCATCCTGCGGCATTGTGATATACTGGTAGATGAAAGACAAGTCACGTCCGTTGTTGACAGATGGCATGTTGATTCCACCAGCGAATCCCCAGAATCCCAGGCCATCATCGGAAAAACCGAACAGGCCGTAGAGGTTAAACATGCGGATAACCCAGAATCCCAGTCTGACGTTGAGATCCCATTCCATTTCGACTTTGCTGGTATCGAAGAGGGAGGATGCCACACCGATGTCTTTAAGTGTAAAATCAATGGCGCTTTCTATGCGTTTTTCCCAGTAATGAGAGATGAGATTGGCTCTCAATGAGCGGGAGTATTGTTCGAATGGCTGAATGAAAAAAGTAAAGATATTCTGTACAGCAAGACCCAGCAGGTGGTTACCGATGACAGGGTTGTTGAGCAGCCGGTAAGTAAGACCGGCGTCCACACCAAAGCCAATCTTAGTGGGATCATCAGAGAAACCCACAATGGCACCGTTGATGTTGGCGCCGACTGTCAGTCCTGAAAGGAGGTTATTGGCATAGGTGAGATAAAACATAGTGTTGTTAAAATCCAGAGTACCGAGCGGGTTGTATTTGTCATCGGTCATGTTGACCTCTCCGCTCTGCTGCATCAGTGCAGTGATACCTACTGACTGGTAGAGACCGATAGGGAGGACAAATCCGAGCTCATGGAGTCTGAATGCTCTCAGGGTTGATGCAAAGGCATACTTTCCTGAAAAATAGTTTTCCTCATTTATCAACGCGGGGTTGGTAAGCGGGGAGCGGGATGAAAACATGTAGTTCCACCGCTGAGTAATGAGGTACTCAGCAGGTAAACCGTCGGCCAGGAGAGAAAATATTTCTCCTGTTCCGAAGATAAAAGTAAAGATCAAGAATATCTTGATGGAAAGTCGACTTACAGGTCTTATCATGGTATCTTCCTTAGGTATTAATATGTTAATCTGGCCCCAAGTTCTTCGTTATCTGTACCTTTGGCTTTACAACACTGGGCAGGATCTGACTTAAGTGTCAAAGTTGCACGCGGTGATATGAAAGCCGGATCAAAGGAAAAGTTTCCGGAAGGTATTGGACGAGGGCTGGGTAAATTTCTATAGAAGTTATTATTTGAGACCTGGATTTTTTCAGCTTCGGAAAGAATTTTAAGACCGAATCTTTCGTTGTGAGCTACAACATTGTTTTCCATGATTATTTCGGATGCTCCGCCGATGGCTACCCCATGGTTTCCGTTATAGGCGATAGAGTTGTGATTGATAGTTGCATTGGTGGAACGTACATCCCAACCCTGAATTCCGGATCCCCGGTTGAAGGCGATGATATTGTCTTCGATTTTCGGGAGGTGACGGACTACGATGATTCCGGTCTGCCAGTTTTTCACAATCCTGCAGGAGACAATGGAGTTTCCTGCTCCGTTGGAGAAGATGCCTATTGTTCCATTGCGGATTTCAAAGCCGGAGATACTGGTGTTTTTTCCCATTGTGACAACGGTTCCTCTTCCGGCTCCATCAATAACGGCTGCGAACTGTGAGCGTGAGATGAGAGTAACTCCGGGGGCGATAAGGACATGTTCTCTGTAGACACCTTTATCAACCCATACCGTATCACCAACTCTTGTTCTCATCATTGCTTCAGAAATAGTCTGAATGCCCATTGAAGGCACCTGTATTGAAGCTGCAAAAGACAATACCGGAAATACCAGACCGGCTGCCATTGCCAGGCAAACCCTCAGAGCCTTATTAGACCGAAAAATAATCATACGTGCTCCCTTTTTATGTTTGAAACCGAGCTTTTACTCAGTAAATAATTCTTGCTCCGATATCCTGATTGTCACTTCCTTTACCGATACAACGTGAATCTTTGCTCAGCATGAAATTGAGCCTTTTGGCGTCAGTGAACATAGGATCGAGAGAAAAATTGTCAGATGGTAACACATTGGTAAATTTGGCATTTTGAAAGAAGCTGTTGTTGATCATGGTTATGCGTGCGGTTTCATCAGAGGGCTTAACACCGAACTGATCGTTATAGGCGATTATCGAATTCTCAAGAATGATGCTGGAGTTTCCACCTATGGCCACTCCGTGATTGCTGTTGAAAGCTATTGTATTGTGATTAATTGACGAAGATGTAGAGCGTACATCCCAGCCCTGGATTCCGGATCCTCTGTTATAGGCCAGGATGTTATCTTCGATTCGTGGGAGGTTACCAACACACATAATTCCGGTCTGCTGGTTGTAGATTATTCTGCACTGGGAGATGCTTACATCCGCAGAAGTGGAGAAAATCCCGACTGTGCCGTTACGGATCTCAAAACCTGAGATTCTGGAACCATTTCCCATTGTGACCACAGTTCCTCTTCCGCTCCCATCGATAACGGCCTTGAAAATGGCTCTGGAGATGAGTGTGACACCGGGATTGACATAAATATGTTCCCGGTAAATACCCTCTTCCACCCAGACGGTATCGCCTTTTTTCACCGATGCCATAGCTGCGGCAATAGTGGGTGCTTTGGAAGGTACAGTGACGGAGGCAGCATGAGCCATCAATAGAAACGACAAAATAATCATTACTATTAAAGAGTAAGATTTTTGTTTGATGGGGTTCATATGTTTTATCTCCAGATTTGATTTTCAGGACAGTTTATTCGATTAAACAGCGACCCTAACGGTGCCGCATTCTTAAATTAATACAGAATACATCTCTGCGCAACAGAATTACTTATGTATAAGCTCAATTTTCTTACGGGGAACAGCCGCTCTCCATGGTAGTTTCCAGGGGAGGGCATGTCCATAAATAAAATACTTTCTCCAGGCGTAAGATGCTTTTGCGCTCATAGACTGTAGAAAGAACCGATTCCGCATCAAGGCAAAGGAGGGATCAAAATAACAGTTTATATGACAACCCTCACAGAAAGAGTATCTGCCCTGCTTTTCCAATGCTTCTCTACGGATGTTGTCATTTAACGAAGACATTAAGTTTTCACCCGCAGGAAGGGTAAACGTCCGGTGGTGGAAACAGGGCAGTGCCAGGCTGTTATCAGGCAAAATCACCAGAGTAGATTCAACGGCTTTGCAGAGGGGGGCTCTGATGTGGTTTCCGCCCTGCATTCTCAGTGAAAGATGAGCCTTATTGAGGTAAACACCTTTCAGTCTGGAAAATTCCAGTGCCCGTGTGTGTGTGGGACTGTTTACAGGATCTCTTCCCCGGGTGTTAAAAACCGGATCGAGGATGAGCATGATTTTGTGGCTTCTGGCAAGGTTGTATACGCCCTCAAAGGTGCTGATGTTTTCATTAGTATAAGTGAAAAGGATATCCAGGGGGAATTTCATCTCCTGGGCGATTCTGATGCTTTCCATTACTGAATCAAAGCAGGCGACACCTCTGATCCGATCATGCAGTTCTGCTGTATCTGCATCGAGACTGAAATGGAGGAGATCGATTAATCCGCGGAGTCTTTCAGCAAGAGAGGGAAAAAGGATGCAGTTTGTGGTTACAGATGTTATAAATCCCAAACTTTTTGCTTTTTCAAGAAACAGGGGCAATTCGCTGTGGAGGAGCGGTTCACCACCTGTGAAATCGACAAATCTGCAGCCTGCTTTTCTTGCCAGTTCCAGATTAAGCATCACATCTTTCAGAGAGGCATCGGTTTTTGGTGAACTCTGCCAGATGTCACAGAAACTGCACCGGGAGTTGCACCTGTTAGTCAGATAGTAATGGAGAAGCAATGGTTTCATAGGTCAGATTCTTCTGTTTTTCCATTTTATTGAGGGTCGTGCTGCAATAGAGATCAGTAGAATTACCGACTCCAGGAGAAGAAACGGATAATAGAGCGGAAAGTAAACTGCATGAGTGGACGATCCTGTTTTGCGGAAAGCAACTGCAATTAGAACCCATGTCAGCAGGAAGTTTACTGCAGCAATTGAAAAATGGACAGGGTTTAAACCGGTGAAAAGCAGCAGAACAAAAGATGCGTTCTGAAAAGAAAACAGAAGTCCGATCAGGGAGAGTATGGGGGAGAGGGAGAACCCTCCCAGAGCCCATCTTTTTGCCTGATTTAAAAAATCTGGGAAACGCTTTTCCGGAAAAGTGATGACTGTGGGTGAAAAAGGTATGCTTGCCTGAACCCGATTTCCTTTACGGTAAAAAAGATTGAGAAGTGCCATATCCTCCACAATGTTGTATCCTATAGCTTTTTGTCCTCCGGCTTGCAGGTATGCGGATCTGGACACAAGCAGGTTATTTCCCATGCAGGAACCAGGTATTCCCGCCATCTGAAAAGCATAAGCAACTGCAAAGAGAAACTCAAGCTGAAATGCCTGGAATAAATGGAGCGGGCAGCGTTGTTCGATACAGAGTGATGTGTGCCCGAAGATCAGTGCTTTTTGTGGCAGGGCTGACAGAACAAGTGATGTGAGCCATTCAGGTTTAAGTCTGACATCAGCGTCTGTAAGAGCTATCCACTCAAAGGAGGCTTTCTGAAAGCCAAGTTCCAGAGCCTGTTGTTTGCTGGTGAGTTTTACTGAGGGGTCAAAAGTGGAGTGCAGGACCCGGGGTGAAACCGGCAATTTCTGGTCGAATTTGCGGATCTCCTCAATTGAACCATCGGTTGAGCCGTCATCGATCAGGATAATCTCGATTGGCCCCTGGTAATCCTGAGCGGCGAGTGACTGGAGCAGACCTGGAAGGTTTACCTGTTCATTTCGGAAAGGGACTACGACTGAAACACCGGGGAATTCGGTGATTTGTTCAGGAATCCGGTTTTTTTTCAGGACTGAGATAATCAGGAAGATTGTGACTGCTGTGTAGCAGCAGAGAAGGATGAGAATTGTAAGGGACATTGATGTTTGTTTTTTTCCTGGTGTATAAAGTATAATGTAGCTTTTCAGGATAAAATCAAAGATACATGTAATAAAATATATGACATGACTGAAGCCGGAGCTAAACTATGATAAGGGGTGTTGGGATAGATGTAGTTGAGATAGGACGGATAGAGAGGATGATTGGCAAGTACGGAGACCAGTTTTTATGCAAGGTCTTTACCAAAGGAGAGATAGAGTACTGTAACAAGATGGCTTTTCCTTCGGTCCATTTTGCCGGCCGCTGGGCAGCCAAAGAGGCTTTTTACAAAGCATTACAGGCACAATTTCAGCAGTATTCTACCTGGAAGAGCATCGAGATATTGCCGGTAGAAGGAGAGAGGAGACCCCGGATAATAATTTGTGAACCTGCACTGAAAAAGATATTTAAAGATGAAGGAGTATGTTCGGTGCATGTCTCTATCAGCCATGAGCGTAGTATATGCACTGCTATTGTTATAATAGAATAATCTTGACGTTTTAGCTCTATTAGGGTATTTTGAAAAAGAGGTGATATGGTTATGAAATTTTTATTGATAAAATTCGTGAGCTGGGTTCTACTGGCTTGTTTTCCCCTGTCGGTAGCAATTGCCCAGGATGATCTTGAGGGTGGTTCATCGGATTTTGGCGGAGATCCTTTCGAAGGAGTTGTTGACGAAAGCATTGATCAGGGTCTTCAGTGGGATGTGCAGGAATCGGAGAGTGAACCTTTGCTGGAAGAGACTCCGGAAAGCTCAACGCAGGCATCGGAGCCGGTACCGCATACACCGGAAGCCGCAACCGCACCCGAGCCGACCAATTTTGAGTCAGCGGTAGAATATACACCTCTTGGTTCGGTGGAATCTGAGGGAACGCAAAGTAATGTGCAGAATGCCATAATCGAAGGAATTCAGTTATCATCTGAAGACACAGATGTTCCTGGTGAGAAGATAATTTCCGGTTATTTCATTTTCAGGGACAAACCATCGAGTTATTTCTACGAAGTCAAGCTCAGGGAAAAAAAGATAGTTTTTGAGTTCAATGATACCCGGACAGGTTCATCGCCGGTTCCTTCTGCTTCAGAGTTGCCCATAAAGGGTTTCAAAATTGTGCAGGATAAAGTTGATGTCAATAAGGAGGTAAAAGGCCTCAAGCCGGAGTGGCATGATCTAATCAGGGTTACATTCGACATGGAAGCCATTCCCCAGATACATGTCAATGATGAGTACAGCGTGATTTCTTTCAGTTTCAAATGGTCAACTGACCCTGCCAAGGTTGCTCAGTACATAGTAAAGGATAACACGCCCAAAATAATACTCTGGTCATCTGCAGGTGTGGGGGGGCTTGGCCTGGGAACTCTGGCCTACTTTTTATTAAGGAAAGAGCCGGGTCCCGAAAAGTTGGGTCCTCTTTCCAAAGAAGATCTTCCTTTGCACGAAAAGGGCAATTAGCTGTTCATTCCGGCAGTGGCAGGATTTGAGTGAAAAAGGCCTTTATTAAGCCGGACCCTCTCATTATTTTAATCACCATGGAGAAGATTTCAGTTCTTTTCAAGAGGAGTTTACATGAATCAGCAGGATATTAAAAAGCTGATTTTGAAGGTTCCTCTGTTTAAGAATCTTAACTCTGCTGAACATGATGCCATCAGTTCGGTGATGGTGGTCAGAGAGTATGATGCGGGTCAGATCATTCTTCACGAAGAGGATGAAGAGACGCAAACTTTTTTCATACTGGTTGAGGGCAGTGTACATGTAACGGTTCTTTCTTCAGAAGGCAAGCAGACCATTCTTGCCACATTGCGAAGAGGGGAATTTTTCGGAGAGATGGCGATTCTTGACGGAGAACCAAGGAGCGCATCTGTAGTGTCTGCCGAGAAGTGTGTGCTGTTAATGCTTTACCGCAAATCATTTCTGGAACTGCTTCAGAAGTATCCATCGATAACCATTCAGATGATGGTGGAGATGTCAAGACGGTTGCGTCGTTCCAACCGCCACATCAATACCCTATCGATGATGAGTGTATGCGGGCGTGTTGCCGATGTGCTTCTTCAGATGGCAAAGGACAGCGGCAGGAGAGAGGGGAAGATGATAATAATAGAGAATCGTCCCACTCACCAGGTCATAGCTGATATGGCAGGCACAAGCAGGGAAACTGTTTCCAGGATACTTTCCCAGTTGCAGAGAAAACAATTGTTGACTATAGATAGAAAGAAGCTGGTGATTCTCAATGAAGAAAAACTATACTTTTAGTATTTCCTCCTCCAGGCTGTGGAAAATCTACATTCCCGGACTCCTGTTTGTCAGCATGCTGGGTGTGCTGTTTTGTTTTTTTATGGTGGACCGGGTAATCATGCCGAATATAGTCGGAGTTGACAGAGACATTGTCGAGGTACCTTC
>DAOTAZ010000025.1:0-17226 GCA_035382965.1 Chitinispirillaceae bacterium
TACAGGTTTTCAAGCATAATCTGTACCATTCAGGGATAATGGATTCACCCCAGAGGTGAATTTTTGATTTACGGCATAAATCACTGTTTCACCCCGGAGGTAATTTTCAGTTAACAACTTAAGTCACTATTTCATCCCGGAGGTAACTCCGGCCCTTCACTCACCCCAATATTTTAACAAAATAATTCAGCAGAGCCCAATTACAGGCCACCATTATCGTATTTTTCCCTCTATGAGTGAACTACTGGCACCAGCGGGATCAATAGAGAGTTTCCATGCAGCAGTCGAGGCAGGTGCTGATGCTGTCTACCTGGGACTCTCCGATTTCAATGCCCGTCTCAGGGCAAAAAATTTTACTGTCAAAACACTTTCATACCTCGTTCCCTATGCTCACAGACGCTCTGTTAAGATTTATGTCACCCTTAACACACTTATCAAGCAGTCAGAGATAGAAAACCTGATCCACACTCTTTATCAACTTGAGCAGATAGGTATAGATGCCATAATTGCAGCAGACCTGGGATTGGCAGAAATCGCCAGGAAACATTTTCCCAAACTCAGGCTTCATGCAAGTACACAGATGGCGATCCATAATTCGGCCGGGATGAAGGCTGCCTCCAAACTGGGATTTACACGCGCAGTTCTGGCAAGAGAACTTTCAATACGTGAAATCACGATGATAAAAAACTCAAGCAGCCTGGAACTCGAAGTCTTTATCCATGGCGCGCTCTGCTACAGTATCTCTGGGCTCTGTCTGGCAAGCAGCTTTTTAGGAGGCGCAAGTGGTAACCGCGGCAGATGTACTCAGGTCTGCCGCAGGAAATTCAACATATCAGGCACTGCTGGTTACTTTTTTTCACCCGATGATTTCTGCGCACTGAAACATCTTTCCTCTTTGTTAAAAGCTGGAGTCTCAAGTCTTAAAATTGAGGGGAGAATGAAGGGACCCGAGTATGTGCACATTGTAGTAAGCGCTTATCGTAAGTTTCTCGATGATCCCGAGAAAATTTCAGAAGCCGGCGAGATGCTTATAAATGACCTTGGCCGCCCTAAAACATCACTTTTTCTCGATGGATTGGCAAAAAATCCGATCAACCCCGACTCTCCATCAGGAACAGGAATAAAGCTTGGTGAAGTTCTTGAGTGCGGCGATGATCTTCTGAGAATTGATTGCGCTCAGGAGATCAGTTCCGGTGACCGAATCAGGATTCATGCAAAAGATGGTTTTGAGGGGATGGGTGCAAATGTGCTGCATGCTGAAACAGTAAATGGTATTCTGGAACTTAAGCTCAAGACCCCGGTGAAATGCAGTAAAGGAGACATGGTTTTTCTGGTAAGCAGGCGAAGCGCAAGCTCAAGATTCGATTCTTCATGGAGAATTGACTCTGATCCTGTTCCCTTCAAACCATTTTTCGGCCCGGTAAAGTCGATCCTCAGGAATTTTGCCCAATCAAGCACTCAGAGAAACAGATCTGAGCTCTGGGTAAAAATCGATGATACAGGATGGCTGGAGCCTCTGATGTCATCACCATGCAGCCAGTTGGTATTTACAGGTGATTATGACCGCCTGACCGCACTTCTTGAGGACAGCGAGACACTTCGTGTATGGCGATCCAGACTGCGCCCGTCCCTCCCTCCGTTTATACGTGAGCATGAACTGGGCTGCTGGCGAAAATTGATCAGGGCTTTCTCAGAAAAAGGTATTAATAGATGGAACTGTACTAATCCCGGACAGGTTTTCCTTTTCCCTGAGGGAACGGATGTTTCAGCGGATAACCCGGTCTGGGCCCTCAACCGGTTTTCACAGAGAGCTCTGGAGAAGCTTGGGTTTTCCGCTTTTTCATATTCTCTTGAGGACGAGTATCTTAACATTCGTAATTCGTCATCCCCAAAAGGAATTATCTGCCTTTTTTCCCGTGTGCCACTATTCGTTTCCTGTATAAAACCGGGAATTGAATCAAACAGAGACATTTTTGATCCACACAGGAACTGTTTCTTTATAGAAGAAAGAAACGGCCTGTACTATACTCTGTCAAAAGAGACAATGTGTCTGTTCCAGCGCAAAAAAAAGCTTCAGGAGGCAGGGATCAACCGTTTTCTTATAGACCTCAGTTTTATAAAGCCTGAAGAGATCCCTTTACAGGAGCTGATAGCCGCGTACAAGTCCGGAGAAAAAATACCCGACTCCGGCATTTTTAATTTCAAAGCAGGTTTAAAGTAGTTGATCCTGTAAATTCAATATAAAGCGGACAAGGTATTAAAAATTTCAGCTATCCTGTGATCATAGGTATGTGATGTCAGGACTTTTCTATACCCCCGGCGGGCGATTTCCATCCGTTCGTTTTCATGAGTCAAATAGTATCTGACAAGATCCGCAAGCTCATCAGCATTTTTAAATGTGACAATCTCCCTTTGAGAACCACTGGTTTCAAAATGGTCAGCCACAACCTGCTTGGCGTTTGTGATAAGGAACGCGCCGCATGCCAGGGCATCAAAAACACGCTGAGTAAAACCATTTCTTATTACAACGCGGTTGATATCGATATTTACTTTTGTGGAATTATAAATCTCCCTGAGCCCATCCCCGTATACTACTTTTCCAAGTCTCTCAGGCGGCATTTCTCTCAACCAGCCATTATCACCGTAAATTCTGAATCCCGGAAACTTTCTGACAAGTGATAATACTGTTTCTTTACGGTAAAGATACCCTGCAAGATGCTTGGAGATAAACACCGCTTTGTCGGGGTGTAAACCATCCGGCAGGTTCATTTCAGAAACTTTTTCAGTGAGCATCTTATCGATATCGATGTCATTATTCCTTCTGTACTCGCTTAAAAGGGTTGCAAGAAACGGTACCATCTCTGCAAGAAAGCTCTCGGCCATAGAGGCAAACTCATCTACCTGGGCAAGATAGGAGCTTCCTACAAAAGACGAATCGATTGATAAGGAGGTTTGGGCCGGGTAGAAGATAGAGGGATCAGTGCCAAGAGGGAGAAAATGGGCATTATAGCCTCTTATTTTCATCTTTTCCAGATAATCCCGGTCGGAGACAAAGTCGACCCTAAGATCGCTTTTACGGAATTTCCTGGTATGGATTATCTCTTCGAAAAAAGGATCATCAACACACCAGTTGATATGCAGAATTTTTTCCTTCTCCAGAAAATCAGCTATCAGGCCATCACAATCCAGTCCCCACTCATTTATGGTAAACAGTATGGAGCAACTATGTTCTTTGAATATCTTTGTCGCATAAGCCGCCTGTTCCTGTACCGGCGTAGGGGTAATATCCAGAACTACAACACGTAATCCCGGAACTCGCCTGAGAGAGGAGATAACTTCTTTTTGTACAAGAAAATTCTGGTTAAGGAACACGAGATTAATAAGTACCCCCATCAAGAGCAGTTTCCAGAATCTATTATTATATTGTTTTAAGATTATTCCTGGTACAAAAATCTATTCTGCGTCTCAATGCCCTATAATATCAAATAACAAAAAACTGATAGACTTTCTCTACAATCTCATCAGCCAGCATTGTGTTGCAGCCTTATGCCTTGATTTTCCCCAACTTACAGCAATCAATCTTTTTTTGGCACCAATACCGGCATTAGGTATTTTTTATAGTCTTTGGAAAAAATCAACTCAATAAATGCAGCCGAAAGATTAAATCAATGGTGATTTATCTTCCGGTTGTTTTTATGAGTAGGTGTTATACTTTCAGGAGTCTGTCATGGCCTTCGACCCGCAAGCCCAGGAACTAAACGAAAAAATCCGTTCGGCTAACCCCCATGTCTTCAATCTTCTCTCTGAACGAGGGAAAGCAATTTACTTCCCCAGACAGGGAATCCTCTCCCAGACTGCAGAAGCAAGAGGCAAGAAGATCAATGCTACAATCGGTACAGCCCTGGAAGACAATGGTATTCCCATGATTCTTGAGTCACTGGATTCACTTCTGAATCTCAAACACAAAGAGGGATTCTCATACGCCCCCAGCTTTGGACGTCCTGAGATAAGAAAAATCTGGAAAGATCTGATGTACCGGAAAAACCCCTCTCTTAAAGGCAAAGATTTCAGTCTTCCAGTTGTCACATGTGCTCTTACTCATGGTTTATCAATGGCGGGGTATCTTTTTGTAAATGAAAACGAAAGAGTGATCTGCCCCGATCTGTTCTGGGAAAACTACCAGTTGATTTTCGATCATGCATATCATGGAAAGATTGACACCTATCCCACATTCGTGGATAACTGCAGGTTCAATATCGAGGGGTTGAAGGATAAAATTCAGGAATCAGGAATTGGGAAAAAGATCGTGATACTCAATTTTCCCAACAATCCCACCGGATATACGGTAACAGTTCAGGAAGCAGAAGAGATCAGGAAGATTCTGGTTGAAGAGGTGGATAGAGGAAGTGAAATAGTTGTTTTTATTGACGATGCCTATTTCGGCCTGGTGTTCGAACAGGGAATCCTTGCAGAATCGATGTTTTCACTTCTTGCCGATGCGCATGAACGGATCCTGGCAGTTAAATTTGACGGACCGACAAAAGAGGATTATGTCTGGGGTTTCAGAGTCGGATTCGTGACATTTGCGACAAAACTCAATTCAGGTGCTTTATATTCCGCACTTGAAGAAAAAACGGCAGGAGCGATTCGAGGCAATATCTCCAATGCATCCAATATCGCCCAGTCACTTCTGCTTGCAGCATATTCCAATGCAGCTTACAATGATGAAAAAGCAAAGAAGTATTCCATTCTTAAGCGCCGTTATGAGAAAATCCGTCAACTGCTCTCCCGGCATCCTGAATACGGTGATTACTTTTATCCCCTTCCGTTCAATTCAGGTTATTTCATGTGCGTAAAGGTGAAATGCGGTGATGCTGAAAGAGTACGAAGGGTTTTACTTGATAAATACGATACAGGGATTATCGCACAAAAAGATGTGATACGAATAGCATTTTCATCTACTCCTCTTGACACAATCGAAACACTGCTGGGAAATATCTATCAGGCTGCAAAGGAATGTACCCGCTGAATCATGAATGATGAAGAGAGAATTGCGGGAGTAATTTTTGATCTTGACGGTACGCTGTACCGGATGACCTGGGTAATGCGGCCCCTGCTGACAATGAAAATACTCCCCCACATTCTTCGTCTTCCCAGATTTTTAAAAATTCGTCAGCGCTTTGCCGGAAAGGAAATGGGATCCCGGGATGAACTGCTCGATGCCATCAGCGAGATACTTGCCAGATCAGAAAAGATTACGGCATCACAGGCAAAGGACTGGATACTTGAATCTTTTTATCCGGCGTTTATCTCGGTAATGAATGTCTTCCGTGGCTCCCGTCCTGTAGCTACAATTCTTGAATCTCTGAATAACGCTGGAATCAAGCTTGCGGTCCTCTCAGATTATGCACAGGTGGAAGAGCGTATGGATGGACTGGGTATCGCCCATTCTTACTTCGATCTCATCACATCATCTGAAACCGCCGGAGCGCTTAAACCCTCTCCCAAACCGTTTCTTGATATCGCTTCAAAATGGGGAATCTCTCCTGACAAGATTCTGGTAGTAGGCGACAGGAATGATACTGACGGCGAGGCAGCCAGAGCAGCAGGAATGAAATTTTTGAAGGTCAATAACAGGCCTGCAAGTGATGGCAAGACCTGGAATGAAGCAGTTGAAGAACTGAAACTGCTCTGCTGAGTCAAGGGCCGCTATCGGGGCGGCAGGTTGAAATAGAGCCGCACAAAAAGCTCATAGGATTCAGCAAACTTCTTTGAACTGTCTTCCCATGCATCCCTTTTTGGATTTGCCAGTTCCTTCTTCTGCCATTGCTCAATCTGAAAAGCAAGCTCCTTTGCTGCGATACGCAATTTCATGATCTGACCGGGAATTAACCGCCATTTTCGTATCCTTATGTCACTCTTTTTTGATGTCACACTGTTTTCAAAGAGAGAATCTGCAATCGCTGTTACTGCGGGAAGTGCTTTATAGGAGCATCGGGCAGAACAGATAAGGTAGTAGAAATTCTTAAGGAAATAGGGCAGATGAGCATCGAGATACAAAAGACGGTCCCATCTCTCTCCCTTGAGATCACGTTCAAAAATCGTCACGACCTCTTTCATATCACCTGCTACCCTGTTGATCAGTTCAGCTTCAAAGGGGCTGAGCAGATATGCCTGTTGAGGTATCTCTCTAAAGGTGTGGTCCAGGCGAAGCTTCCTGTTGTCTTTAACATATCTGTCATCACCAGGTGAAATTCCCCACCCTTCATGGGAATTTTCGTATGTCACAAACACTTCATCGATCTCTCCATTGGGCTTGATTGTAGTAGAAATAAGAGGCAGGTGCAGATCAAATTCTTTTCTTTTTTCCAGTTCAGCCCAGGTAATTGAAATTACCGCGGCAACAAAGAAAACTGGAATCAGAATTAAAATGTTCCGCTTCATCTTGAATCTTGTCTGTTCTTTGGAGATCTGTTACCGGTTCAATGATAAGTTAAATTCCGCACAGAGCCATCTGGCTTTAATTTTACCATGCTTTTGGGAATCGAACAATAAGGGAGGGAAATCAGGTCAGAAATTAAAGGCTGCAGAACTCCATTGCCCCAGTTTTTCATGCAGAATCTGCTCTTTTTCACAGATACGGTTTTTTGGGGAGTTGCCGGAAAAATAAAAAAGAATCAGTTCCTCAAGAAGAATTCTCAGTTCCCAGGCAGATAATCTTTCGTAAGAAGTAAGATTGGGGTTAGCAATAAGTTTCTCAATTTTCAAGGAAAATGACTTTATCTTCTGAGAAACATCACGGTACCTGGCCGGTTCAAAAAAAGCTGTGTTGATCCTGTCTCCCAAGCCACTGATGTAAGCCGGGAGCCTTTCGATAAACCCGGCCGGAACAGCATCACTAAAAAGTATTCCAATGTAATTGTTGACCGCCTCTTTAAATTCCTCACCTGACAGGATTTTACCGTATTTTCGCTCTCTCCTGATCAGCAGTGCGGAACAGGCATTCAGTTCCGAGATAATCCTGTCAAGGAGTTCAATTGTCTTCTGTCCGGCATCGGAAATTCTGTTTTCAGCTTCCTGGTACAGAATCTGAAATGCACTCCTGCTGTCAGGTAAAGAGACCGGCAATGAGAGTACTTTACCAGTGAAGATGCGGCATGCGGTATCATGCAGTTCCTCTCTGCTGCAAAGGTTCTTGTATGCATAAACAAGCTGAAGCGGCAGTCTGAAAGATTCCAGTTCCCAGGCAAGTTTTTCTACAAGCTTGGTCTCAAGCAGGTGTGCAAGAGCTTCTGAATGAGCGCTGCGGGCAAAGTATGGTGAAAAGAAGGCCTTTACAGAAACGCTATGATCCTCTCTGCAGAGAGCAGGTATCATTCTGACAGGTACAAGATTCCCTGATGGTTTTACAGGAACGGGTTTCAGAAGAAATGGCTGATTCCATACCTCTGAAAAATCCCTCTCTAATTCAGAGCAGAGTGGCCCCCAGATCCTGCTTCGCTTTCTGCATCCCGGATGTTCGACAGATGGTTTACTTAAAGGGAGACGGAATCTGGTCTTAATGACACTGTTGCAGCCTTTTACAGTCACACTGATCCACAGATTCTCCGGGATGTGCTTCAGAACTTGTTCCGGGGAGATCTGAATACTGAATAATTCACGAACATACATGCACACTGCATTAAGGAAATGGTCATCAGCAACACTCAGTTTTTCCATCAGCACCCTTTTGGCATCACGCCGCAGAATACTGCGGCTTTCCAGTTTTTCTCTTATCAGATCAAGAACGATTTCAACCCTTTCCTCGAGAAATGAGGGCAGGAGCCACTCCCAGTAGTAAAGAGGTACTGACCTGTAGATCTCTTCACTGATCACTACCGATGCCCCGTCATTTTCTTCACCGGGACAGTACAAGTAGGTTACAGGAATTATCTCTCCGCAGAGAATCAACTGATCAGGGTATTTCTCTGAAAGGTCCGGTATCTCATCGAGAGAGAGATCTGCGGGTTTAAATATCAGAAAGGAGTCTGATCCATGCCGGCGGATCTCCCTGTTCAGTTCCTGCAGAGTGGATACATCAGGAAGTCTTTCCTCGTAAAAAGATTCCCGGTCCGATTCATCATGGATCAGGCGTTTCCTGAGCTTGCGTTCTACAGTGTTGATTTCCCGGAGCAAATCATGGTTCCTCTGCAGGAAACGGTACTTCAGGCCGGCCTTTTCCTTCACCAGTGCTTCTTTTATGAAAATCTCAACGGCGAGTTTTTTATCAACAGAGGACAGATCGACTATACGGTTGCGGACAAGTGATAAGCCTTTATATGTGACTTCCTGATATGCCTTTACAGTACCGCTTTCAGGATCAAACCAGGGGTCATGATTTGAATAGTAACACTGATCTCTGAAGATATCTTCGATCCATCCGGGCCTGATCACAGCCGCGATTCTTCCGTAAACTCTGCTTGTTTCCACAATCTCGGCAAACAGTATCCATTGGTGATTTTTCCTGAACAGGGCAGAAGATGGGAAAACACGGATCTCTCCGCTTATCCCATGATAGAGTCCCTTATCGACTCTGAATGCTATTCCATCTTTGAGCCCAGCCAGAAGGCTTTTATGAATTGCTTCAGAAGAAGCTTTCCTGTCAGGTTGATTAAGAAAACCATGAATAGAGCGGCATAATCTTTCAAGCTGTCTGTGGGCATCATACCACTCTCTGATGCGAAGCGGCATGAGATTGTAATCGGAACAGAATTTCTTCAATAAAGATGATGAAAGCTTTTGACCTCTGATTCTTCTTTGCAATTCAGACCACAGATTGAGATAACTGAGAAAATCCGATTCCGGGTTACGGAAGATACGGGCCTGTCCGTTTACACCGCATAGAGGATCTTCAACCGACAGGGCGGAAGCGATGATCAGAATCTCTTTTGCCGCTCCATGTTTCGTTGCGTAAAGAAGCATGCGGGAGAGCCTGGGGTCGACAGGAAGGAGTGCCATTTTTTTTCCCAGCGAAGTCAGGCTGTTCTTTTTGTCAATGGCACCCAGATCTCTTAACTGCTGATAGCCATCATGAATAGCCTTCAGGGATGGATGCTGCAGGAATGGAAACCTTGAGGCATCATAAAACCGCAGGGCGAGCATTTTCAGAATAACACCGGAGAGATTGGCTCTGCGTAACTCAGGTGTGGTGAACGCGGGTCTTGACAGATAATCCTGTTCAGAATATAACCTGATACAGATACCATCCTGCACCCGCCCGCACCTTCCGGCCCTCTGGTCCGCAGATGCCTTCGAGACCCTCTCTACCGGCATGCGGCTGAAACCAGCCATCGGCTCGTATCGGAGCAGTCTTGCAAGGCCTGTATCTATTACAAAACGGATACCTGGAACAGTAATCGATGTTTCTGCGATATTGGTTGCAGCGATGATTTTACGGCTCTTTGAAGATTTGAATATTTTCTGCTGTAATTCAGGAGAGATGCGGCTGTGAAGCGGAAGCACATCACAGCTATCCCCTGTTACCTGTCTTATCCGGTTAACAGTTTCTGTTACATCGTCAATAGTAGGAAGGAAGGCAAGAATATCACCAGTTTCTCCGGTGTCGATGATTTCCTGCACAGATGAGACCACACCCTCAACATAGGAATCCATGCTCTCCCCTTTCCACAATTCTATTACCGGTTTATATCTGATCTCAACCGGAAAGAGACGACCGGGAACCGTGATAACCGGTGCATTATGAAAGGCACGGGAAAAGAGTCTGGTGTCGATAGTTGCCGAGGAGATAACAAGATGCAGGTCAGGTCTCTGCGGCAGGATTCTTCTCATGAAGCCAAGAAGGAAATCCACATTGATGCTTCTCTCATGGGCTTCATCAATTATCAGTGTGTCGTACTGTCTTAGAAGCGGGTCACCGGCAATCTCGGCAAGAAGAATGCCGTCGGTCATGAATTTTATTTTTGCATCAGAAGTGAGATCTTCCCGGAACCTGATTTTATAACCAACCTGCCCGGGATCAGAAAAAAGAGTGCTGACATACCTGGCCAGAGAGACGGCTGCGATTCTTCTGGGCTGGGTACAGCCGATCCGTCCCATCCCTCCCCTTCCCGCCTCCAGACAAAAAAGCGGCAGATGCGTAGTTTTTCCTGATCCGGTCTCACCGGCAACAACAGTTACCTGGTTTGAGCGGATAGACTCGACTATCGCTTCTTTCAACTGATAAATTGGCAGGTGTTCCTGGCAGTGATAACTCATCCTGATATTACGCCCGAAAAGAGGTGAAATTAATATAGATGATGTCTGCTACTGGATAAGGCGGTCAGAGTTTAACCGTTCCAAGATTCCTGTCTGGGGATGAAAAAGCTAAAGAAAAATGAAGGAGGGAAAGAGCGGGAGACGAGGATCGAACTCGCAACCTTAACCTTGGGAAGGTTACACTCTACCATTGAGTTACTCCCGCAACAGTTGAGAAGATAAATCCGAAAAGGTGAATTGTCAATAGCCTCTCTTGTAATCAGACACGAGGGAGAACTATTTTAGTAATTTTACCGGGGATCACCAGCAGAATCTGGGATATCTTCGGGACAGGAAATATTTTTGGCTTAAATACCTCTGGAGTTAAAATGGCTGAACGAATTACGATGATAAACGGGAAGTTGAATGTTCCTGACAACCCCATAATTCCCTTCATTGAGGGGGATGGTACCGGCCCGGATATCTGGCGTGCATCAAAGTACGTTCTTGAGCAGGCGGTGAATAAAGCCTACAACGGGAAAAGAAGCATTGTCTGGAAAGAGGTTCTTGCCGGAGAAAAAGCTTTTAACACAACAGGAAACTGGCTTCCGCAGGAAACAATCGACACTTTCAAGGAATATCTTCTGGGAATCAAGGGTCCGCTTACTACTCCGGTGGGCGGAGGAATCCGTTCCCTGAATGTTGCTTTGCGGCAGATTCTTGATCTCTATGTCTGTTTGAGGCCTGTGAGGTACTTTAAGGGAGTCCCATCACCGGTAAAAAATCCTGAAAAAGTAGATATGGTGATATTCAGGGAAAACACCGAAGATGTCTACTCAGGGAAGGAACTGGAGAGCGGATCAGAGAAAGTGGCCAAACTACTGGCATTTCTGAAAAATGAATATGGCTGGGAGATTCGTCAGGACTCAGCTATCGGGATCAAACCGATTTCTAAAGGCGGTTCGGAGCGGCTTATAAGAGCAGCCATAGAGTACGCAATCGAGAATAATCGAAAGAGTATTACACTGGTCCATAAGGGGAATATTCAGAAATTTACTGAGGGTGCATTCAGGGCCTGGGGATACGAACTGGCAAAAAGGGAGTTCAGTGGTAAAGTAGTATCCTGGGAAGAGTGCGGAGGAAAACCGGCAGAAGGACAGATACTTCTGAAGGATGCAATAGCGGATATTTTCTTTCAGCAGGCTCTTACACGTGCTGATGAGTTTGATGTTGTAGCAACAATGAACCTCAATGGTGATTATATTTCAGATGCTCTGGCCGCTCAGGTTGGAGGGATAGGAATTGCTCCAGGAGCGAATATAAATTATCAGACCGGACATGCAATTTTTGAGGCAACACATGGAACTGCCCCGAAATACGCCAATCAGGATAAAGTAAACCCCTCATCTGTAATCCTTTCCGGTGAAATGATGCTCAGATATATGAGATGGACCGAAGCGGCGGATCTGGTGATTAAAGGGATCGAACGGGCTATAGAATCCAGAACAGTCACTTATGATTTTGCCCGCCTTATGGAAAAAGCGGAAACAGTCTCCTGCTCAAGGTTCGGACAGAGAATAGTAGAATGCATGTAACCGGCGGAAGTGTTAATACAATAACCGGGGAAGAGCTTTTATGGTATTAGCTATTATCGGACTGATACTGTTTCTGGTATTGATAATTCTGGCAATCAGAGTCGGCTTGAACAAGAGTGAGAGCGAGCAGGAGGAGATCCAGAATCCAATCATACATGCCAGCGGCATCTACTCTATTGTAAGAAGGAGTCCCAGGGATGGATTGTTGAAGATCAGGCCGGGAAAAGAGGAACTCCGAAAATATCTGAGTTCTTTAAACGAAGATATAGGTAAGTTCCTGCTTTCTGAAAAAGATAAGGAACTCATTCTCAACCAGTGGGAACAATCAATGGCCAATAGTCTCGAGGTTATTGAGCAGGGCGATAATGAGGGGGTGGAGTTTTATTACTATGACTTTTTTCCTGAGGATTGTCCTGAGTGCAAAAAATTCTTGAACAAGGGGCAGTTTGTGACCCGTGAGGAGATTTTCAAGTTTCCAGATATAATACCTCCTTTTCATCTGGGCTGCACAACCTGCATCCGTCCACATCATGGAAAAGAGAAACTTACCGATACAACCGAATCTGGTATGCTTCCTTTTTTCAAAGGTGAAGAACTTCCACCACTTCCTGATTGGAAAACAACCATCAAAATAAACGCTTTATGGGGTACATCCGCATGAATTTTACAGCCACTGGAAATCTATTTAATCGTTTATCCCTTTTTATCACTCTCCTCTTCCTCTCAGGAACAAGTATCCGGGCCGGCGTAGGAGAATCCGCTGTAATAACACTGATCTTTCCCCCGGGAGCCCGTGCTACAGGTATGGGAGAAGCATTCACAGGTGCTGCCGAGGATGCGAGTGCTACCTATTACAATCCGGCCGGACTTGGACTGGCACCTCAGGCAAACTCCTGGAAAATCCATATGCCTGAAAAGAATTCAGTGTTCACCGCTATCTCTTCAAAAAAGAAGAAGGAGTTTGGGCCAAAGGATAAAATCTGGGTGGGAACCCAGAAAGGAGTATATCGTTTTAATGGAAAAAGCTGGGAATCTGGTGAGATTTATCTCATTGAAGAAAACGACAATATCTCCAGTATAATTGATAAATACCTGAAGGTTGATGATGAAAAGCTTCAGAAAGAGGCTGCATGGGTATTGAAGAGCGAAAACGGCATTGGAATGAAACGGCATGCCACGGTTAAAGATCTCCTCATGAAGCATTTTATTAAAAGCAACAACCAAAAGGCAGATTCTCTCTCCAAAGCTCTGGCAAGGCAGATCTGTGAAATCCCCTCCTTTGAACGCTCAGTATCGACAATTAAAAAGACTCTTGGGGGTGTGATTGATACATTAGAAGCGGACACTCTTTCCGAACTTCTGGACAATGTTTTCGTTACGGATGATACTGATCTTAAAGATCTTCAGGAACTGAAAATTCCCTTCAGAATTGCTGTTAATGACAGTGTAACAGCGATTCTGGTTGACGAATCAGAAAGAGTGTGGGTAGGTACGGAAAAAGGCCTCTGGCGTTACAGCGGCACCACCTGGCAGATATTTACTACAAATGAAGGGCTACCTTCAAACAACATAAAAACTCTTGCTGCCGGTCGCTACGGAGACATTGCCGCAGGAACCGACAAGGGACTTGCTGTTTTCAGGTCTGGCAACTGGAAAACCTATGACACTTCCTCCGGACTGCCCTCAAATGAAATCACCGCTGTAGCTTTTGGGGAGGGAAAGATCCTCTATGCGGGGACAAATTCCGGGTTAGTAAAGATAAATGATGAGAGTGTCACCGTATTTGATTCATCAAACGGCTTACTTTCAACTCAGGTGACCGCACTTTTCATGGACTCGGAAAAGCGTCTGTGGATCGGTGGAAAAATGGGAGTAACCATTTATGACGAATCATCATGGAAGCAACACAAGTTTCCTGAAAGCAAAGTTACTTCTTTCACAGAACAATCATCGGGGATGGTCTGGATCGGTACAGATAAAGGAGTGATCAGCTATAAAAGAGGACATAAAACAGTTGATAATAAGGGTAACACGGTAGAGAAGAAACCGGAGTGGAAGTTTTTTCATTCCAAAAATGCACTATCAGGTGATTATGTAAATGGGCTGAGCGTAAACGGCAATGATGTGTGGATTGCAACAGATAAAGCAGTGAACCAGTATGATATCGCGGAAAAACAGGCTTATCTCTCATTTGAGCCGCTTCTTCCCGCACTGCATCTCAGAGAACTGTGGCATCTTTATGGAGCCTTTATCTGGCCGACTGAGGACTGGGGGACACTTGGTTTTTCGATCAACTACATCAATATGGGAGAAAATCAGATTACTGATGCGCTTGGCAGAGAAAGAGGAAAAGTACGTTCCTGGGAAGGAGTATTCGGACTTTCCTATGGCTTGCCTATAAAGGAGGATTTGTCGTTAGGCCTTAACATTAAATACATTGTAAGTGCACTTGCTCCCGGCTATGGAGATAATGGTGAAGGAGTAGGACAAACATTCGCTATTGATGCATCAGTACTCAAGCGTAATTTCCTTCTTAATAATCTCGATTTAGGATTCATAGTCCAGAACATGGGTCCCCATATTTATTACATCGACCGTGATAACCCTGATCCGATACCGTTCACATTGAGGCTTGGACTGGTGTATCATGCAGTGCAGACTCAAGTGCACGATCTCAAGATACTGCTTGACCTTCACAAAGAAGTTGTCAAAAACAACGCGGATAAACCGGATTATTTCTGGGAAGCCATCGGAACTGATCTGTTGTTTGACAAAGAAGAGGATTTCAAGTATGAGCTTCAGGAGATAAACTTCAATCTTGGACTGGAATACTGGTATACCAATTTTCTGGCCCTTCGGTCCGGATTTCTTGGAGACTATATAGGTGAGAGATACGAGCTTACCCTTGGAGTAGGTTTACGTTACGGGACACTGAATTTTGACTGGTCTTATATTGTAGCACCCGAGGGCTTTATGAAGAAGATTCTTCAGGCATTTAACGATAAGAAAGAGGGAGCTACAGGGGTCAGACACGGCCAGTGGAGAGCATCCTTCCTGGTAAACTTTTAACTCCGTGGCACCCGCTTGCCATTTTTCAGGAACAGAGCATGCACTTTTATCGCATTTTTACTCTTTTTCTTCTACCGTCGATTCTCGGGGCTGCACCTTTACGTCAGGAAAGTGTGACAGGAGGTCCGCGAGGCATTCACCCGTACCTCTTTAAAAGCGTTTCCACTCAGAATCTGGTTGAGACTGCCCGCGATCATCAGTGGTCCATTAATTTCCACAAAGGTAAAAACGACACCCTTCACATAATCGCAATAAGGATCGAATTCAACGGCGGTCAAAGGGACTCATCGGATTTGACTACCGGAAATGGTCTTTTCGGTATCAGAGGCGGAGGAGACAAAGAGGAAAATGAGTATTACAACAGTGATACAGTTTACAAGTTCGACTCACGGCCGCACGATTCATTATACTTTTCCCGCCAGCTTGAAGCTGTAAAAGCTTACTATGACAAAGTCTCCGGGGGGAAACTTTGTCTTCAGTACTCAATCTATCCTGAAGGCAGCGGAGAGATTGGGTATGCGGTCCCCCGCCCGATGACCTACTATTCGCCCGGTGGTAAAAAAAGGCAGGAAACCTGGGATGATTACTATTACAGAAGGAGCATCGGACTGATGCATTTTGTAAAAGATGCTCTGGAAAGTGCTGAAAAGAACCCACATAACTCCCCTTTCTCAGGACTGCGTTTCGAAGAATCGGACAGCACAATACGGGATGCTCACAACAGGAAAACTGTGTTTCTGATTTTTCATGCGGGTTCCTCCTATCTCACCGATGGTGGTGAGGAGGGAACAATGGGTCAGGACACCCCTTCAGATTTTCTCGACGCATTTATAGATCAGGATGCATTCCGTTATTTCCGAGACACTATCGGCCTGTCATCCAATGGGATCACTGTGCAGGGTAAAGAGCCTCTGCTGATAAGAGAAGTGATGATGTGCTCAGAGACATCCAATCAGGATGGACTGAACTGGGGGATCCAGGGCATACTTGTCAACCAGATTGCCCGTCAGATCGGAATTCCTGACCTTTTCTCCACTACAGGAGGCATTTCAGGCATCGGGGCATTCTGTATAATGGATTTCGCCGGCTATTCTGCAGGAAACGGATTTATCCCCCCCTACCCTTCTGCCTGGGTCAGAGCATTCATGGGCTGGGACAAAGTAAAAGTAGTCCCGACCGGTGTCGCCGGCTCATATAATGTCAAAGCTCTCACATCTGTACTTGACGGCGGAGGTGTTTACGGAGAAGACACAACCATTCTGATGGTCCCGCTTAATGAGCATGAGTACTACCTGATTGAAAACAGGCAGAGGAACCTCTCAGGCAATAAAAATCTTTTCAAGTATGATACTACCGATTACGGAGTTGTGATAGCCTCCTACCCCTACAATATCAATATCGATTCCAATATTGTCTCGGTTTCTCAGCAATCCGGGGTGATCCAGACGGTACGCAACAACGATGTCAGCCTCCCTGCATCGGGAGTGCTTGTTTGGCATGTTAACGAGCAGGTGATACGGGACAAGCTCAAATACAACATGGTCAATGCCGACTCATCCTACAGAGGCATTTCACTGATCGAAGCGGATGGTATCACAGATCTGGGAATCATGTTCACCGATGTATTCTATCAGGCAGCATTCGATTACGGCGGTGCTGAAGATGTCTTTCCACACGAGACATCTATCGAAGACCGGTCGCCAGTGCTTGTAAACAAATTCGGCCCCTATACCAGACCCTCGACGCGCAGCAATGACGGAGGGCATACCTATCTGGAACTGCAGTTTAACCCGGTTTCATCCAAGACACCCAGGGAGTACATGCTTCTTGCACGGGGAAGCAATTTCCACAAAGTGGCAAATTTCTCCGACAGCGTCTTCAATGTAAAAATCAACTGGAACTATCTTGTTCCCTCATGGCCAAAACGCGCCGCTCCCGGTGATTATTTCGATCCTCTGCTATGTGAACTGGACGAAACATCAGAAGGAAAAGAATTTGTTCTGGTCAGTAAATCGGGGCACGTTTACGCATGGTCATCGGACAAATCCAAGGAAAATATCTACAATAAAAGAAGCCTGGCAGTGGACCGTGTCGATCTGCGGGGTGATACCATACACAATGCCGATACGATTTTCTTTCTTGACAGCATCGGCGGTGTTGTCTCAATGCCCTCTGCTGTTGCCGGAAAAGTAATGATCCCCTCTTCGGATGGAAGGATCTATGTTCTTGAAAATCTGAGTTCATCCGCTCAGAACGGATTTGATACAATAGCTCTGGGTGTCAAACCTTCCACTTACATTTGTAATTACACGGACTCATTGTGGGCCGC
>DAOTAZ010000026.1:0-17158 GCA_035382965.1 Chitinispirillaceae bacterium
GGCCTCGCTATTGTAAAGCGATTTGTGGAATCCCATTCGGGGTTTATAGATGTAAAAAGTGCACCCGGAAAAGGAACGACTGTCAAGGTTTTCCTTCCGCTTCTCAAGGAATAACGGAGAATTACCGATGGAGAAGAAAAGAATTCTGGTCGTTGATGACAATGATTTGTTCAGAGAATCGATAGTGGAGACCCTGCGCAGGCTGGGCTGTGAAATCGAGTCTGCCCGTGATGGTTATGAGGCGATCGAACTGTTTTCAGCATCCTGTTTTGATCTGGTTGTATCTGACATGAAGATGCCCGGGATGTCGGGCATTGAACTACTTGAGAAAGTAAAGCAGATAAATCCGGAGGTTCCTTTTCTGATAATCACCGCTTACGGGGCAATAGAAACAGCGGTGGAAGCGATGAAGAAAGGGGCATTTGATTTCATTCAGAAGACGGATAACCTGATAGATGAGCTTGAATTGACAGTGAGCCGTACTCTGCAGTATCAATCTCTGCTTCAGGAGAACAGAAGGCTTAAATCAGAGCTTCGTGGTCAATGGAACTTTATCGGAGATGGCTCCTGCATGGAGGAAATAAGGACTCTTATCGCTTCGGTGGCAGAGAGCCGCTCTACTGTTCTGGTTACCGGGGAATCGGGGACCGGAAAGGAACTGATTGCCCGTTCCATTCACTATCAGAGCCGCCGGAGTAACGGCCCTTTTGTAAAAGTCAACTGTGCAGCGCTTCCGGAAGGGTTGATTGAATCTGAGCTTTTCGGACATGAGAAGGGTGCATTTACAGGCGCGATAAAGCATAAGAAGGGTAAATTTGAAGCTGCTTCCGGGGGAACTCTTCTACTCGACGAGATAGGGGAGATGCCGATGGTGGCACAGGCGAAACTGCTGCGGGTACTTCAGGAGAGGGAGATAAACAAAGTCGGTGGTGATGATCCGATAGAGGTTGATGTGCGTGTGGTTGCTACCACCAACAGGGATCTTGAGGAAGCGGTAAGTAAGGGGGAATTCAGGGAAGACCTTTATTATCGCCTCAATGTTATCCACATTCACCTTCCTCCTCTTAGAGAGAGAAAGGATGACATATCTAAACTTGCGGAGCATTTCATAAAAAAGTTCAATGATGAGAACGGTTTCAGCGTAGAGGGACTTACTGATGATTCTCTGCGGGTGCTTTGCAGCCACAACTGGCCTGGAAATATCAGGGAGTTGGAGAATGCTATTGAGCGTGCGGTTGTTCTTACCCGGACTGGTCAGATAAAACCGGAGATTTTCCAGTTCCGGTCACCTTTGCAGCATTCACCGGGAAATGCTCAGATGGTTCAGGCCGGAATGACTGTCGCAGAGATGGAAAAAAAGCTGATTCTTGAGACACTTGAGCACTGCAACCAGAACCGTACAAAAGCAGCAGAAATGCTGGGAATCTCAATCAGGACACTCCTAAACAAGCTCAATGAGTATAACATGGAATGACGGGCTTGAATTGAACGCTGTTTTACTATAAGATTATAAATAATATCTGTTAAGAAACGCACTGATTCTACCTTCACAAAATGGTAAACAGGAACAGAGTTCATCCTGAGGATATCAGTGTTGCGGCTGACGGGTCAGAGGGGCGAGGTTTAAGTTTTCAGAACAGAGGGACCTGTATATGAGGGGATTCAACACCAGTTCGATTAATGTAAAGACCGCTGTCGCTTATGTTATTCTCACCATTCTCAATGTTTCCATTTTCATCCTGATGGTATTTGAGAACCAGCTTGATTTAATCGCTGAGAACGCCATTCTTAACAGTCAGCATAAAGGTACCGGTCTTAAATACCGTATCGACAGCGCAATAGGGACCGATAATGACATTACAAATGTCATCATAAACAAAATTCTCAAGGACGCAGGTACTCTTGGCATAAGCAATCTGACACTGTTCAGTGAAGGCGGAAAAGTTTTTGTAAATATGGTCAACAATAAGCTTGTCGAGAAGGAGACCGCGGATGTAGATGAACTGAAGATGATAAATATGGCTATCACCAAACAGGGCTTTGAGGACAAGCTTTTTCATCACAATGTTGACCGCAAAGAGAAATCGATTTCCCTGTATCTGCCATTTACTTATGCAACAGATAAAATAGGTGTGGCGGCGATAAAAGTGGTAATGATGGATATTGACCGTCAAATGGGCTATCTCTACCGTCAATGTCTGCTGATCGGACTTCTTGTTGTTGTGGTTCATATCGGCTTTGCTTTCCTGTTCTCCAAGATGATCCTTGTTCCTATAAAGGAATTGAATGAAGCGACACACATGATTGCCCAGGGCAAGCTTGATATCAGGGTTCCGATTGTAAGACCGGATGAGATCGGGCAGCTCGCATCATCTTTTAACGAAATGAGTGTTGCGCTGCAGAGGATGCGCGATGAGGCAAAGGGTGCGAATCCGCTGAGCGGTTTACCAGGCAACTTAACCATAGCAAGCTACATAGACGATTGTCTGAACAAGGGAAAGATTATCTGCGTTCTGTACTGTGACCTTGACAATTTTAAAGCATATAATGACAAGTATGGTTTCACAAAGGGCGATGAAGCCATTCTTTATACAAGAGATTGCCTGCTGGCTGCTGCAAAACGCAAGGATGTCAGAAATGTGTTTGTGGGCCATGAGGGTGGTGATGATTTTGTGGTGGTCACAGAATTTGAACACTGGGAAATTTTCGCCAAATCTTTCATCACATCTTTTGACCGTGGAATATTCCAGTTCTATAACAGTATCGATGCCAGAAATGGCTTCATAGAGTCTGTAAACCGCCGCGGTGAAAGGCAGCGTTTTCCTCTTATGAGCGTCTCTGTCGCTGTTGTATCAAACAAAAACCGGCCATTCAGACGCACTGCTGAGATGATTGCCGTGGCTGCGGAAGTGAAAAAATATGTAAAGAGCATGGACGGGTCATGCTATGCAATTGACCGGAGAACCGGTTCTGTGAGTCCCACACAGATGATAAGCAGAGCCACTGTTCAGCAAGCACTTGATCCCAATTCCGGCCGTCCTGTATGAAAACTTTTCTGAAATTCACCGGAGTAATCCTTCTACTTGCATTTACCGGACTTTTCAATGTCGGGTTGGTCGACATTCGTTTTGAGGAGATCCGGTATCTTCTGGGTACTATTGCTTCCCAGGAAGATATGTCCAGCACATTCGGAATTGTCGCAAAATATGAATTGATCAAGCACAGGATCGCTTATGGTGAAGAGAATGTGACCGGTTATGAACTGGAAGCAAAGATACAGGCACTTACATCCGGTGAGCATCTGGAAAAGGATGTTGTATGGAGCCGCAAATTCTACAGGACTCCGGTTCGGATGGTGCTGAATACCATAAGAATTCTCCTTGGCAAGAAAATTATCAATCCAAAAGAAGAAGACAAGATTTTCAAAGTGATTGAAATTGGATATTTCTGGGAAAGAAACCGGAGATATCTGGAAGCACTGAAGGTTTATGATGAGGTATTGAAAACAGCAAACCTGGATCCCGAAGTTGAGGCTGCCGTAATGGTACATAAGGCATTCTGCTATTCAATGCTGAGCAATTACGGTAAGTCCAAAGAGGTTTACGAGGCGGTGATTGCGAAATTCCCTAACACAGAGGCCGGAATTCTTGCCTGGAAACTGATCGATTTTATCAATTCACTGGAAAAGGAACGCACCAATCTTGAACGCGCCAACATAAGCGAGATGGAGAGGGCAAAACAGTTCTATCTGCTGATGGATTTTCGCAACTCCATCAAGAATTACTCTCTATTCCTGGGAAAAAAGGTGCCTCCTGCTCTGAAAGCGGAAGCCCACTTTTACAAAGGCAGATCCCATGAGGAGCTTGGGGAAATTGAAGAAGCGATCATGGAGTATAAGACTGTCATTAAACTGGACAAATCAAAAACCTGGGCTCGTCAGGCACATCGCAGAATGCTTATGCTCGGGGAGTTTTATGAGCAGCAGAAAAGTATTGCCGAGGAGGCTAAAAAACAACTTAAGGCTTATCAGGACCAGATGTTTATTGATAATGTAGAAAGGTATAAAAATTTCCTTTCTCCGAGTTCATTGAAGGGCGAACTTCTAAAGGGACCGGAAAATCAGGGAACTGCAAAAGCAAGGGCCAATGACAGCATACTCAATCTGATCAACCAGATAGGCAATCTCGATTTGACCGGTGAAGAGGAGGCTAAACGGATTCAAGCCGAGCAGATGAAGAAGACGCTTATTGAGCAGGGTAAGCTTTCTACTGCAGAGATAAAGGAATTCGAGAGGCGGCAGGCTGTAGCTCAAAATCCCTACCGGCGCCCCAGTGCATTGAAGAAGGAGATTGACGGCCACACAAGCGAGCTGAAATACATATACAATAAAAGGCTCCGCTCCGGAACCAAACTTACCGGCAAGATGCTTGTGGCGATTAAAATAGCCGCAAACGGACATGTTACTGGTGTTAATCTGATTCAGTCAAACATGGGTGATAAGGAGTTCGAAAAGAGCATTGTGGATCGGATTTCGACCTGGAAATTCAAAGCAGTTCCGGACAGCCTTGGAGATATAACAGTCAATTACCCGTTTGAATTTGATGAGGAACTTTAAGGACTGGGCAGGGAATAAACAGGATTGACCCGGGATACTATTCTGCCAGATTTATCAGCTCGCTGACCCGGTTTTGATAAGTGTGTGACTTCTGTACGATACTTCTGTTAAGATCTGCGTAACTGAATTCTTCACTGTAGTTGTCCAGTATTGATCTGAGCTTTATTCCAGGGTTTTCTCTTTCACTGAACGCATGAAAATGACATCCCGGAATAGAATCATAGATGAGAGGAACATTTTCTGTCAGAAGAACGCATCCCGCTGCCAGAATATCATAGATCCGCGGACTGATATGTGTATCATTATCTCCCTCTGGATTGTCAACTGAGAGATTCAGTCCTGCCCGGGAGTTTTTAAGAATGTCCGCTGACTGCTTTTCATCGGTCCAGCTATCGTAAAGGATCATACCACGAAGTGGACCGCTGTAGCTCTTCCATCCGCTTCCTGCAATCGCCAGAGAAAAACCCTGTTCTGCCAGCGACTCAAGAATCTCTATTCTGTATTTACTTGGAATTCCAATGAAAGCTGCATCGTAATTACGTTCCGGGGAGAGAGTGCCAGTGTCAAAGAAACTGCAGGCTGTCGGCAGAAAATGGTACCTTGAGCCATTGCGAATGCAAAACTCAGGCAGAGGTCCTTTCTGAATCGCAAAAAAGTGATCATATCCAGGGACAACCTCTTTCCAGTAGGGTACTCTTTTGTAGCTTTCGTAAAACCAGTGCAGGGTTTTGATGTTTTGTTTCTTAAGGAGATTCAGAGTAAACAGGGTTACAGGGCTGAGTGCACCGGAGAGGAAGTGTGTAGCTCCGAAATCCAGACATGAAACCAGAAGTGACTGGTTTATCAGGTCAACAGCAATTGTTTCGTCATTTGTTTTAAGGAACCGGGCGAAACCATTCTGGTATGCCAGGAAGTCGAATGCCTTGACATTTTCGGAACCAAGCTCCTTATCGAGCGCATCTCTTGTGTGAAGCGCTACCAGACGGGCCGCTCCCACAGGAGGTATTGCCATGAACCATCGCTGATTATTCATGCAGCGAGATCACCTGCAGAGGGAAGTGAGCAGATACCTCCGCCTTTCAGGCCTTTGAAAAGGGCTACCGAATTGGCGAACTGTGCGGCTGTAAAAGGATCGTACCCTCTGGCCACGCAATGGATAAAACCCCCGTTAAAAGCACTGCCGATAAGGGTAAGGTCTTTGACAGTATCTGTGTGTTCCTGCGGTTTGAATTCTTCAACCTTGCCATCATAACCGATCATGCATCCGTTTGCACCGGTTTTGACAACCACGATTGAGATGCCCCTGTCCCAGAGGAAACCGATGACATCAAGGGGACGCTCGTATCCGAAAAGTGCTTTGGACTCATCCGGAGCAGATGGAAAGATTACATCTATCAGCGGGAGTACGCTCCACAGACTCTCTTTAGCATCATCCAGTGACCAGCGCTGGAGCCTGAGGTTGGGATCGTAAGCTACCATTATATCGTTGCTGTGCGCGAAATGGAACGCCTTGAACACCGAATGACGGGCTGCTCTGGAGACAGACTGAAGTTCACTGGATGCGTATACAATTTTACAATTCTCGATAAGGTCTTCGTAGATCATCGAAGGAGTGATCGATTGAGCGGCGGTTCCGGGTCTGTGCACCAGATATTCTCTCTGTTCGGGATATCGTGAACTTGTGAAATAGATGCCGTTATAGCCCTGGCTTGTGACAACATGGTCGATATTGATACCCTGTGCCAGAAGACGCTCTCTTATCATTCCGTGGAAAGGATCGCGGGAAACTGCTGACAAAAGCGAAACTCCCGATCCCAGACGTGCAGCGGTAACAGCGGTGACAATGTCGGCTCCACCGATGTCTTTGTCGAAAGTATTGCAGAGACTCAGATCTCCATCACATCTGAATTCTACATAACACTCACCGATTACCAGAAGATCATAGTCTCGTATGTGAATTGGTTTCATGCAGTTATTTTCCGTGCTGTATGCAGGTTTGTTTCAGAAAACCGCAAAAGAAAAAAGAGGTATAAAATTCATCTGCATTTAATTCTCTTCCGGTTTTTCATTCTTAAAATACAATGATACGTTAGGGAGAAGTATGAATCAAGACCCGGGAGGGATTTTTACCCGGATCCTGAGAAATTCAGCCCTGTTTCAGGTTGTGATTTATAATCCACTGATATTTTTCCCGTTTGGGAATTCAACTGCAAACTTGAAGGGAATTTTTACCGATTCGCCCGCTTTGAGTTTATAGTACCACTCCAGAAATTCGTGCTCATTCTTTTTCAGTGAAGAAGAGTTCTCTTTCCATTTGGGCTCAATCAGTTCCACCTTGATCTCTTCACTGCCTGATATGGGCAACTGATCCCAGATGACTATTTCCTCTTCGCTTTTGCGATTATTTGTCACATTGATCTGGTATTCGAAAACAATTCTATCCTTTTTGGCTATTACACCTTCATTACGCCGCATACGGTTAATCAGTTTATATTCTATCTTTACAGCCTCATCGACACCCAGAAAGGTCCAGAACTCCTCCTCCGGAGCGACAAGTTTCATTTCACTTTTTGATACAAAGGAGTTATCCAGGAAAATGCTGGATGAGCCGGGAAGCAGCGGGAATGATGTTGTGTTTTTGACTTTTGCCTTCAGATAAGCATATTGAGACAGCTTAGGGACCGCAGAATATCTGAAATGTGCAGGAAATTCTGTGGCCATGATAGTAACTGTGTGTTCCTCGCTATCACTGTTTATGGTATTCAAACCGGGTATGGCAAATACGACTGCGGTTGCTCCGGATTCCACCTCTGCTTCCCTGAAAACCATAGGGGCGGCTTCCTTGATCTCTTCCCTCTTAAATTCCATCTCGGCATCCATTGTCATCATCTGGTTCATCATTGCAGGAGCCGCGGATTTGCTTAAGCGTTTTCTGACAGATAAATCCATATAAGGCTCATCGATTCTTATATACCAGGGGGTGAGTTCCGGCTGGTTACCCCCGATATGCGGAGTGGCTGTAGAGAGCTTGATATTCGCATTCTTCCAGTCCTCACCTGTGCTCTGGCGCAGGGAGCCTTTGTAGGTCATAAGTAATACTTTTTTATCACTGAGTACCCGCATCTCATAGGCAGGAGTCCATGAGGGACCATAGACGATGTAGCTTAGCTCCAGATCGATTTTTCCTGCCTTTTTCATTGTTAAGGATACAACTGCCTGGTTTCTTTCAGAACGTTCATTGCGGTTAAGATCACTCAGACGGCGTTCTATTACCGCAAGGGTATCACTCAGAGCCTGTTTGCGTTTTGATGCAGAGCGCATCTCGCTGCTGAGGGATTCCAGACGATTTCTGTAGAATTCAACCATGTTAAGCCATTTGTTCTTGTCAAGTTCAGGTGCGGAGACCTGTTCCGCAGCCCCGCGTTCCGTGACTTTGGCTGCGATGTTTTCCACAAACTGCCTTTCACTGCTGCATCTCTTCAGTATGTCTTCAACCAGCAGGATGGAGTCCTGATAAAGTTCCTTTCGCCTGTTAAGGTAATTGGAAATCGAATCATTACTGCCTGCGAATTCTTTGCGTCGGATCTTTATATCCTTAAGCACACCATTGCCGGTACCGTTTACAATTATACTCTGGGATTCGATATTTTCCGGAAGATTATCGAAGATGAGATCTTTTTCACCTTCGCTAAGCTCTCCGGTGAAGGTTCGGGTCACCTGAGCCCTGTCCCGGAAAACTGTTACAGAGGAGATCTTTGTTTTCACAACCATTTCTTCGGCATATAGTGAACAGATTGCTGTAAGGATGCATGTGCAGATAAAAACGAAACTTTTCATTAACCCTCCATGAACTATGATACTATCTGTTTCAGGCAATTCTTCGCCAGGTAATAAATATGGTTTCCAAAAGGCTTGCTGAGGGTGGTTTTTTTAATTGGAAAGAGTAACGACAGATTTTGTGCGGGCCATTGTTATTTTCCAAATTAATTTTATATCAGGATTCTCCTGGGTATCCAGGAGGTGAAGCAGCGGGGAATATATCGTATTTTACAAAGTGAGAACATAACCTCTACCCAAACCGGAGGACAGATCAGAATGCAAACAGGGGCGGATATCGGTTTAATCGGGCTGGCTGTGATGGGACAGAATCTTGTGCTCAATATGAGCGACCATGCTTACAGCATAGTCGTTTATAACCGCACTCTGTCGAGGATTGATGAGTTTCTGGTAGATCCTGCACAGGGAAGGGACAACATAATCGGTGCTCGTAGTATTGAGGAACTGGTTCAGAAGCTCAAGAGGCCCAGGAAAATATTATTGATGGTTAAGGCCGGACCGGCAGTGGACCACTTTATCGAAGCCCTGATTCCTTTTCTTGAACCCGGTGATCTCATTATCGATGGCGGCAATTCACATTACTCTGATTCTATCCGGCGTGCAAAGTTTCTCGATGAAAGAGGGATACTTTTTATCGGGACAGGCATATCTGGCGGTGAAGAGGGAGCGAGGAAGGGACCTTCGATTATGCCGGGCGGGTCGCCTGAAGCCTGGCCTCTTGTGGAGAAGCTTTTTAAGGACATCGCCGCAAGGACTCCTGATGGGAGTCCGTGCTGTGAATGGATAGGGGAGAATGGAGCCGGGCATTATGTAAAGATGATCCACAATGGAATAGAATATGGAGATATGCAGCTTATTGCAGAAACTTACCATCTGATGAGAAGCGGGGCGGGCCTTGAAAACCAGCGGATAAGCGGGATATTTTCAGACTGGAACAAAACAGAGCTTGACAGCTATCTAATTGAGATCACTGCAGATATCCTTGCCCGAAAAGACTCTGATGGTGAACCGCTGGTAGAAAAAATCCTCGATTCTGCTGAGATGAAAGGAACCGGTATTTGGACAAGCGATAGCTCACTGAAGCTCGGGGTTCCACTGACCCTTATTACAGAGGCTGTATATGCCAGAAGTCTTTCCGGTCTGAAAGATGAACGTATGGAGGCTGGGAGGATTCTGGGGGATTCTGTAAAAAAGTGGGATGGGAACACAGAGGAGTTCATTGAGAATATAAGAAAGGCGCTACTTGCTTCGAAGATAGTCTCTTACGCTCAGGGATTCATGTTGATGCGTGCAGCCTCTGAGAAATATCAATGGAAGCTTGACTTCGGGAACATAGCTCTGATCTGGCGTGGCGGCTGTATCATACGCAGTGCTTTTCTGGGACAGATCAAGGAGGCATTTGATAGAAACAATGTTCTTCGCAGCCTCCTTATCGATAAATATTTCAAAGAGGTGATAGACGGCTGCCTTGAATCCTGGCGAAATGTAGTCGCTGCAGCTTTTAAGATGGGCATACCAATACCAGCTCTTTCATCAGCGCTCTCGTTTTATGATGGGTATCGCTGCAGCCGGCTTCCGGCAAATCTTATCCAGGCACAGAGAGATTACTTCGGGGCACATACCTATGAGAGAATAGACAGACCCAGGGGGGAATACTTCCATACCGAATGGGTATGACTTTGTTTTTTCTAAATCGGTATCGGCATCGGAATCGGTATCGAAGCATCATTCCTTACAGATGATGTATTTTTGATTTGGATAATAAGTGATAGTACTTTCCTTTTACAATTTCGGGACCGGAAAATATGTTTTTTGAAAATGTTGTTTCATTGGAAGAAGCTCTTAAGCAAAGTCGATTTCCTTCACTCGAAACATTTGACTGCCCTTACAATTCCGCATCCACCGGCAGCGGGGTTATAAGGATTATCTTTCCTGAATTTACCTGCGTTTGTCCAAAAACCGGTTACCCGGACTTTGCGGCTATTGGTCTTTACTATCTGCCGGATAAGCTGTGCCTTGAATTGAAGTCTTGGAAGCTTTATCTGAATGCTTTCCGCATGGTTGGAACTTTTCACGAGACTGTCACCTGGCATCTTTTTGAGACTATCAAAAAGCTTCTTGAACCAAAATGGCTGCTTGTCACCGGTGATTTTTTTCCCCGGGGAAATGTGGATACAACGGTAGTATTTGAACATGGGAGCCGTCCGGCTGGAGCCGACCTGCTTGTAGGGCGTCTTGAACCCCGATGCAAGGCAGCAGGCTTGTAAAATTATCAGGTATCTTAAACGTCCACTCCAAAAAGCCGGGAGTTCATTAAAAGCCTCTGTAACAATTAAGCTCTGACTTTTCAGGTTAACAAAGTGAGGCTTTATTGCATTGTTTACCAATCCAATGGTATTTTTTTTATTTAATCTGATTCAGTATAGATGAGCAGATTTGAGTGCATTGCGATTCCCGATCAAAGTTTATTAATTGTCCTGCTTACAGCAGGCGTAAATAGAGGAGGCATCAATTGGATTTCATGAATTCAGTTCTTATAATCGGAAGTGGAGGACGGGAGCACGCAATCCTCAAGGCATTGCTCAGGTCAGACCGGGCGCTTTGTATGTATGCCTATCCGGGGAATCCGGGTATGGAGCGGGATGGCTGCATGCTGGTTGATCGTGAAATCAAAAGCTGGAACGATCTTGCAGACTGGGCTTCGGAGAATGAAATTGATCTTACAATAGTTGGTCCGGAAGCACCACTTGTTGATGGTGTAGTTGATATTTTCAGGAAGGAAAACCTGACTATATTTGGTCCTACCAAAGCTGCTGCTGAAATTGAGGGAAGCAAGGCTTTTGCAAAAGACCTGATGAAAAAGTATGGAATCCCCACAGCAGATTTCAGCATATTTGACAATAAAGAATCTGCTCTTTCTTTTGTTCACGAAAAAGGCGCTCCTGTAGTCGTAAAGGTAAGCGGACTGGCCGGGGGAAAAGGTGCTATTGTTTGTGATACCATAGAAGAAGCAGAGAAATCGCTTGCGGAGATTTTCGATGACAAGCGGTTTGGTGAAGCCGGGACCAGGGTGGTCATCGAAGAAAAGATGATCGGTGAGGAAGCATCGGTATTTGTAATTACCGATGGTAAGAAGTACCGTATTCTTCCTGTGTCACAGGATCACAAAGCAGTGGGAGACGGGGATACAGGCCCGAATACCGGTGGGATGGGGGCTTATGCTCCAGCACCTCTGGTTGATGACAAGCTGCTTCTGCAGATCGAAAAAGAGATCATAAAGCCAGTACTTAAAGCCATGGAGCTTGAAGGACGGAAATACCAGGGGCTTCTCTATTATGGCATTATGGTTACATCTGATGGCCCCAAGGTGGTGGAATTTAATTGCAGGTTCGGTGATCCGGAGACTCAGGCAGTGCTTCCTCTGGTGAGCTGTGACTGGTATGAGATGTTTAAATCATGTGCAAACGGTAAGATGACAGCTTCCTCCTGGACAATAAACCCCGGTTACTGTGTCTCTGTGATACTTGCTTCAAAAGGTTATCCGGGAACTTTTGAAAAGGGTAAAGTGATCACTGGTATCGAGGAGACCGAGCGTGAAAAAAGCAATGTGGATATTTACCATAGCGGAACGGCTCTGAATAACCAGGAGCAGCTTGTAACAAATGGCGGCCGGGTGCTGGCTGTGAGTGCATGGGATGAAACTCTGGAAAAAGCGATAAAAATAGCCTACCAGGCTGTGGATGGGATTGATTTCGAAGGAAAACACTATCGTCGCGATATCGCGGCTAAGGGGCTGGCAAGAATCCAGAGGACAGAGAGCAGCAGTGGGAAATTAGAAAAACAAGTTAATAGCAGATAAGTATCCGGAAAGGAAAAAATGAAAGCAGCAATTGTAATTGGTTCCAAATCCGATATGAATTTAGCGGAAAAAGCAGAAGCCGTGTTTAAGGATTTCGGTGTTGAATTTGAGACGCATGTCATTTCAGCACACAGGAATCCAAATAAGATCCGTAAGTTCTGTCTCAGTGCTCAAGATAACTATGATGTAATAATAGCTATAGCCGGACTGGCAGCTCATCTTCCGGGAGTGATCGCAAGCATGACAGTGCTTCCTGTGATAGGTGTACCGGCTGATGGCGGGCCTCTCAGTGGTGAAGACGCGCTGTTGTCGATAGTTCAGATGCCTGCCGGAATTCCGGTAGCATGTGTGGGAATAGGGAATTCAAAGAATGCAGCGCTGCTTGCTGTGCAGATCCTGAGTTGTAAAGATTCATCTCTGAAGGCGAAATTAAAAGAATACCGCAAACAGTTCGGGGATGATGAGAGCTGAGAGGATACTGCTTCAATCAGTTTTAGACTCCACCGAAGAACTCTCCCGTGTTGCCCGTTTGATTCAGGATGGAGCGGTTTTTGTCTATCCCACAGAAACAATTTACGGGATAGGGGGGAGATCAGACCTGCAGTCAGTAATGGATCGGGTTTATGAGGCTAAAAACCGTCCAGCGGTTAAATCGGTTATACTGATTGCGTCAAGAAAAGAGTGTTTTTCTCCTTTAGAACTCCACTATACCCCGGCCGCAGAGATTCTTATGAAAAAGTTCTGGCCGGGGCTTTTAACCCTCGTGCTTCCATCGGATAAGAGTCCGGAAGGAACCGCGATACGTGTATCGGATCACCCTTTTATCTCCGCAATTTTTTCGCTTATAAAAACCCCGCTAATCTCAACCAGCGCCAATCTCAGCGGTCAATCATACGATCCTGACCCGGAGCATATCTTTGAAATCTTCAGGGATAAAGTTGATTTCATGATCGATGCCGGCTTTCTCCCGCCATCTCCTCCGTCGACGGTGATTAAAGCTGGACGTAATAATGAAATATCGCCTGTAAGGGAAGGCGCTGTGAGGAAAAGTGTAATTGATCAGTTTTTAAAGGAAATGGGTTTCTGAGCGGAAATTTCCTCATTTCTAACCACATTTTTGTGCCTTTTTATCCTCCATTTCGGTTACATCCGGTAAGTTTTAACGGCAGTCCTTTTGTGTCGGAACAGGCATAGCCATCAGGATCGAAAAGGTTTGTTTTTATTTGTATATAGAAATACAAATGTGCTTTTTCGATGCCGATTCCGATTCTGATTCCGACTCCGATTGGGCAGAAATATCCGCTGTTGACCGGAATGGAATCTGGCTATATAATTAAGAGTCGATCTGAAATTGATAATCATTTGCCCTATTTTTTTTAAAAGGATGGATCATGGGTAGTAAGCATTGCAGGCTATACGATGAAAACTTAGTGCACAACATCATAGTTTCTACAGGGCTTTCGGTATATGAATACCTTAAAGAGCATAGAAACGCCAGTTCTGATGATATTTGTGAATTCCTGGAAGTAAACTCAGGCTGTATTATTGAGGAAACAATAGATCAGATAAACAGTGCTGATGAATCTCCGGATCAGGAGGATGTTGAAGGGAAGGATGATCAGTGGTTTGACTACGAAGAGCAATGAAGGTAATAAAGATGGTTGCAATAAGTTTCTGGAAATATTAGTTTAAACAGTCCGCCGAAGTGGCGAAACTGGTAGACGCACTGGACTCAAAATCCAGCGGTGGCGACACCGTCCCGGTTCGACTCCGGGCTTCGGCAAATACTCAATAACCGCATTTTTTAAGCAATTTCAGGTAGTTTTGTCCCGAATTCTGCCTCTATTATTTTCTTTTTCTCATATTCCCACTTATTTGTACAAATTTCATGCACTCATACCTTTAAGTTAAGTATGGAAATAGATATTGAGGAGCACAAGCTTGCAAACTCTATCTGTAAAATGTATAATAATAAGTCATCCTTTAATCATGTCTTTCAAATATTGTCCTGCATATTTTGGAATAACTGTTGCTTTCTTAATGATGGTTTGGGGTGCATGGCTCGATTCAATCGTGATGAAGCGCAATACTTTGAAAAAAGGTTGTTGAGAATTTTACAGCCGCAAATATGCTGTATTCTGAAACGAAGTACAATGCAGCTTCCAACAGGCTTTATTTCACTTTTGTGCTATTAGGATTAATGAATGCAGCTCGGTATGGAGATGAGATTAGTGAAGATTGTTATTTTGATCCTTCAACAAAAAAATTGATAAATCAAAAATACTAAACTGTGCTAAAGGTCTGAAAATCAAGAGACATGCAGAATTCAAAATCTTATGCACAGAGCTGAGGCAGCAAGGGTTGAAAGCCGATTATTTTTCACTATTCTCATTTCCTGGTTTATCCTTTTTTAAGGGAGAAAATTTACTCAATCTCTGTTAGATTAGGAATACAACCAATAATTCTGCCAACAATACAACTTCCAATGTTTAAACGAGAAGATATGGTTGAAGCGCCCGAAGAGGGAAGCAAATAATCTGTAATCTCTGCTCTCCTTATATCCTTGACTCCAAACACTTACTTATATTATAATTAAGTTGAGTAACTTAATCAACAAAGTGAAATATATGAGGACGTTTTCAACCATCTCTATCCTTCTGCTTATCTGCAACATGATAACCTGGGCATCAATGCCTTGCTGCACTGCCCAGGCTGCAAAAAAACAGCAGGAAAGTGCCCACTCATGCTGTCAGAAGGAAAATGAAACGAAGAAAGAGTCTAACCATCACTGCGATTCCAAATCCGAGTGTATCATCTGCAACAGCGAATCCAATCAATCAGAGAGAACTATCTCTATTATTTCTTCTTTCCCCCTTATCGCCGGTCATTTGAATCACCCGGTTGACATCTGTTATCTGAATCTCTCTCCTAAATGTTCACCGGTTAAGGCAAATTCCCTGAAAATACCCGGGGATTCTTTCTCCTCTCTCTATCCTCTCAGAATTTGAGACCTGCTGTACTTTCCCTTTTGATTCTCTGGTAATAATTCCGGGAAATCATTACCTGTAGTCAATTCAAAGAATTGTTTCTAAACCCGAACAATCCGGGTCAGTTTTACAACCGATTATCTCCATGCGGAGGTTTGCATGAAAAACAGGAACAAAAAACTGTTTGCACGCGGACTGATACTTATCTTGTTCCTTTGGACTTCGTTTTTTGCAGTAGTGTTGTCTGCAGAAGAGAAAAAAGGGGCTGGTTCCGTTGTTGAACACTCGCTTGAGTCATATATTGAATACGCTCTCAGGAATAATCCGGCAATAAAGGCTGCAGAAAAAGAGATCGCATCTCAGGAAAAGAATCTTTCCCTGGCAATCTCTCTGCCTGATCCCATGATTATGGCCCAGGCGGATATTGAGGATGGAATGAATCCGGCCTCAATTGGTGTTTCTCAAATGTTTATGTTTCCTACTAAATATCTGATCAGGCGCTATAGTGAAAGTCATGTTCTGAAAAAACTGCGTGCCAGGCTTCAGGAGAAAAAAGCGGACCTGATCCGTGATATCAGAACCGCATTTATTGATCTTTACAAAACTGGTCAGATGATAAAAATTCAGAAACAGAATCTGGAACTGCTCAAGCAGATGGAATCTGTTACCCGTACCAATTATGCAAACGCTACTGCTACCCAGGCTTCGCTTCTGAAGGTACAGGTCGAGATTGCGATCCTTGAGGATGAGATAAGGAGCATGGAACTGATGGGTGAATCGCAGCGTGCCAGGATGGCCTCTCTTCTTGCTCTCGATTCAGGAAGTTCATTTCCATTTCCCGATTCCATTCCTGATATGAAAGGGATCTTATCGATAGATGATTTCTTTCTTGATGTGGCCAATTCCAATCCATCTTTACAGGCCATGAAATCTGATATCGATGCGGCGCGTTCGATGGTGGACATGGCTAAGAGCGGCTTTCTGCCGGATTTCTCGATCGCTGTAGAGCACATGTATGAATCTTCCAATAAATTCTCATCGATGGGGGGAGAAAGCGGCTGGAGAGTTGGTGTAAATATAAACGTCCCGCTCTGGATTAACAGGATAAGAAAAGAGATTTCAAGCTCAACAGATATGCAGAAGAAGATGGAAAATCAGAGAGAGGACATGCTGAATTCAATGTTATCTGAAGCAAAGCAGATGTTCAATGAATATACTGATTCACAGCGCAGAATTACTTTACTTAAAGATGTGCTGATTCCTCAGGCACGCCAGGTTCTGGAGCTGATGTATTCAGGTTACAGAACCAGTCTGATACCGGTTATCGAGCTTTTAGATGCTCAAAGGACTCTTTTTGATCTGGAAAAAGATCTGGCTGAGGAAAGGGCAAGAAACGGAAAACAGCTTGCATCCATAGATGCAATGCGGGGAAAAACTGAAATCAAAGAATTATGAATCCGGAGAGTCTCATGAAAAAAGTAAATATTAAAAAAATCATTTTCCCGCTTCTTGTAATTCTTGTCGCTGTTTCCAGTTTTCAGATCGGAAGCAGGACAGGCGGAAAAGTTGGCAGTAAAGCGGAACTGTCGGAAAAGGAGACAGGGCATGACCATGGTAAAGAGACATTCTGGACCTGCTCGATGCATCCTCAGATAAAACTGAACAAGCAGGGGAAGTGTCCGATTTGTTTTATGGATCTGATTCCTCTGGAGACCGATGCACTGGGAGATGCAGACGATAATCCGCGTCAATTGACCCTGTCAGAAAGTGCCCGTCGTCTGGCTGGAATAATGACTGCGCCTGCAATCCGCCGTAATGCCTCATCGGAGATAAGAATGTCAGGAAAGGTAGTAATAGATG
>DAOTAZ010000027.1:0-17045 GCA_035382965.1 Chitinispirillaceae bacterium
AAGTGGGTGGAATGATGACACACGGTTCAGTAATTGCCAGAGAATACGGTTTGCCTGCGGTTGTAGGCGTGGAAAACGCCACAAGGCTGATTAGAGATGGGCAAAGAATTCGTGTAAATGGTTCGGAAGGGTATGTAGAAATATTATAAGGTGCCGAGATGAGAAAATGGGAAAGTATTATCAAAGCAACATTTTTATAATAATCCAACACAAAACTACATTTATCCTATATACCTTGATCAGGTTTCAGGTATAAAAAAAAGGCATCGATACCGAAACCGATTCCGATGCCATCCCCATTATTGAAAGCATCTGCACTCAGGGCAGTAAAGATACCATCCTGCTTACAGAAACACCATCTATCTCCGCACGTAAAATGTACATCCCGTTACCCGCGTTTCTGCTCACCGGCTGCCAGGTCAGTTGATTTCTGCTGCCCTGTCCTGCAGTTACTGATTTTTCCGCCACAACCTTGCCGTCAATACCAAACAGTTTGAACTTTACAGGAGAATTGGAAACGGTCGTATAGTCAATTGTGATGCTTCCTGCAGCGGTCGATTTTATTGAAAAATCACGCTCAACAGAGTGTCTGGAAACTGATGGAATCACTCTGGTTGATACCGGTGTCAATGACAGAAGAATTACGCTCTTTGACGGAACCTGTACTGTGAGTGTCTTTCCGGAAAGAGAGAACTTGTCATTTGAAAGAGGCTGGATATTTACCAGTTCCTGCTTTCCGAAATCATTGTACATGGTCACCTCATTAGCTGTTATAACCTCTCCTTTAACCGAGGCAAAAGTTTTGGAACCGTTGAGATTGATCTGAAGATTCTTGGAGTTTGTAAGATCACTGTTGCTTACGGTGATATTCACTATACCATTGCTGTCAAGAGATGCCGATGCGGTCAGGTAGGGATAGTTGAAGTTTGTACCATTGACATTCTGTTTGAAAGACTCTGACTGCAAAGTGATCGGAATTTTCTTTGCGTTTTGATGTACCTTGAACATCTTGAAAGTATAAAAAACCGGAGTCTTTACCATCCTGGTCTGGTCATTCTTATCAGTCAGGAAAAGGGCCTGAATCACGTTTACCGGCTGCGCCACACATGCCAGGTGTACCCGCTCGCAGTAATTGTTGAAAGCATTGAGATGAATTGCCGCAATCAGAGCATCCCTTACCGTGCTCTGAGAAAAAGTGTACCCCTGTCCAGGTATCTCCTGATACCATGCTCCCCATTCGTTGTACATCAACCCGAATTTCTTTTCCGGATCATAATTATTCATTGCCTGATCAAACGATTTGATAAAGTCAGGGACTCCATAAGCCAGATTTATGATCTGATGGTATTGAAAAGTTGAATAATTGATACTTGGGCCTGCCAGATTGACCCAGTCGTTGACCAGGTATCTATGCACTGAGAAGCCATCCACTTTTCCGGGATTCCTCTCAAAAACTGTTTTCACCCAGCCGGCATCCCAGGTCCCTGCACCGGCTATCCTGACCATCGGCTTTCCCTGTATCTCCGGCACAGCAGCCACAAATTGTGCGTACTGGTTGGCAAACTGAGTGGCATTCAAGTTTCCACCACAACCCCAGGGCTCATTCCCCATGCTCCAGTATTTCACATGCCACTCCGGATGCTGGGGGTTGTTATTTACATAGTTAATCCAGTCTGCCATCTCCTGAGGAGTTCCAGTCTTTAAATTAGCACAGATATAGGGCTCAGCACCGATAAGCTGGCAGAGCTTCATGTACTCATCAGTCCCCATTCCATTTCTGCCATCCCCGCCCGGTCTGCTGCCTACATTTCCAACACCGTCACGCCAGTGGTAATCATCCGCAAAACATCCACCCGGAAACTCCAGATTCGATATTCCACACTCTTTGAAGCCTTCGATAATATCATTTCGCATCCCGTCTGTATTAGGAATGGATGAGTTCCTGCCGACATAGAGCCCGCCATAGATACCGCGTCCCCAGTTCTCCAGAAGCGCTCCATAAATGGCCCTTCTAATAATTGATTTTGCATCATCTATAGAAAGACTCAATGTATTTTGAGCCTCGGTACTTATTAACATTCCGAGAATCAGAACTACCGGGGTAATCTGCTTAAATCTGTTAATCATAAGACCGGTTCCTTTTTGAGGTTATAATAGCCGGATTGTAAAAGTGAGTATCATACTTATAATTTAATAGTTTATTGTCTTTTTTTGATGTTAAGGGAATAAAATCTGTTGAACTGTTCTTCAACAAATTCCCGGCCTTTTTACCTGAAAGTAAATCAATAAATCAGGTCCTGAGATGAGAAGCCTGAGCATCTTGAATGTAATAATCGCAAAACAGCCCCACTCTGCCAGTTACGGATAATTTTCCAGATTTTCAGGTTTTCTTGCTTTCAAAAGAAGAAACGGTGTTTATTTAATTATTATATCTTGTTTAAACAATTCTCAATGCTTTACCTGGAACCTGGAAATTGTATCAATTGTACCTGAACCTGCTTTCAAGCCTTCTGATCTTCACAGTTTCCCCTGACTCTGTTTCTGCCAACCTGGACACTATGGTAGTTACAGACAGCAGATCCGTCAAAAACATTTCAACATCCTTTCAGCAGCAGCGATTCGGGCTCAGCGATGACATAAGCAAACTGCTCTATCTCCAGCCTGGGGTCGACCGGCTACCTGAAACCGGTTCCGCCATGCTTGTACGAGGATGCGGTCTTTATGATAACCTGTTCACAATTGCAGGTGTACCCATGCTCAATCCGGTTCATTTCGGCCTGCATTCTTTCGCGGACCGCACCGGAACAATCTTCTCATCCATCGAAAATGTAAAGTTTATCACCGATGGAGCCGGTGAGTATTGTGATGCACCCGGAGGTCTCACTGTTATCGAGCCGTCTATACCCAGACTCACTGAGGGAAAACTGAATATTCTTGGAAATATCGGGATTCTCGATTGGGAAACGCTCCTCTCGGCTCCTTTACGGAATGGGGATGATCTGGTTCAAATCGGGATACGGAAATCAAACGAATTGATGATGCGCTGGAAGAATTCCGCGTGGGGAAATGGTAACTCTCCCCTTTCACCATTTGTATTCAGTGATTCCGCGAAACTGGGATATTCTCCTCCGGGATCTTTCTACGATATCTGCCTGACAACTTTACATAAAATTCACAGTTCAAAGCTGAAAAACCATATCTGGTATGCGCTCGATTCTTACGAGGCATCAGGAAACAGAGATGAAAAGCACATACACTGGGGACTTTTCTCCAGCACTCTGGAGCTTCACAATCACACGCTTCTCCGCGAGATCACCATTGGCGGTTCTTCTCAGCAATTTTTCGAAGGCAAAAAATACGGCCCTGTTATCCCTCTTAAAGAGGTAAAAAGAGAAAACCTGATCCTCTCCGGAGAGATGCGCCCATGGGAATGGGAATCAACGGGACTTGATATCCATTCAGCATTCTCTGTGGAAGCGATGAAATGGGATGGGAAACTTACGTTTGACAGTTCACGCTCAATCAACCGGGAAATTTACGAAGATTACAGATCCGGTGAAACTGAATTCAGAGGGACATTGAGCACCGGTTTAAAGGGTGGAAATCCGCCATTTTATTTCGGTACTGATATTCTATCCTGTATCAACGGACCCGGCATCGATATTTTCTTTGACCCGCGGATCTGGTGCAGCTATTCCGGCACATGGTTTCAATACACAGGAAGTATCGGCGCCATGTCATCATTCCCTGATATCAGAGGCCTTCCCGATTCCAGCTACCGTCACGACAAATACATGACTTATTCACAGTTAAACGATCTGAAATTTTCTTTTTTCAATGGCCTGATCAGTTTTACTGCCCAGACCCATGTCCGATATTCCGGTGAATATCCCGCTTTTTCCGACATTCCCGGCAAAATTATGTGGGACCCTGACTGTGAAACCCGTTTTATCTCCGCAGGAGCGGGTCTCTTTGCTGAAATCAACAGAAAAAACATCGGGTTCTCTACATTTCAGAATATCGGGAAATCTTACCGTCTTGTCAAAAACACCCGTTACCCGTTCGAATATGACATCCCATGGTCAAATAAATCCGTCCTGCGACTCAGTACCACTTCCGGCAGGGTCAACCTGTTTCTCTACGGGTACTTTGCAGCCGGATTGCCTTTCAGGGACCTGGAAATGAAAAATGAGGAATTGGTATTTTCAGAAAAAATAAAACGGGTTAAAGCCTATAAACGCCTTGACAGTAAAATAGAGTTCTTCAATAAAATCGATCACCCTTTTATCGATCACTGTAATCTGTATATCGATTTTCTGAACCTGGCAAATGCCTTCGAAGGGCGGTTGGGGCCAAAGAACGCATCAAAGTGGTACTGGGAAAATGACAGAGAGTATTACTGGAACGATACATTACAAAGGCAATCGATTCAGGTCGAGAAAGCCACGATTGCTTTTGGATTAAAACTTGGATTAAAGCTGTTCTGAAACAATCTGACAGATGTACGCATTCAATTGCCGGCACACTCTCCTGTACCATCAAAAGCATCCATTATCGTAATAAATGCTCCGGGATCTTTTCTCTTTACAAGAGCCTTCAATGACGGAATGCTGGATCTGTTTACCACTGAGTAAAGCACCGGATTCTCGACACCAAGGAACCCGCCTTTGCCGTAAAGTAAAGTAACCTGCCACCTTTTCTGTTTTGTAATCTCTTCCAGCAGTTCCTTCCAGTTAGAGGAGATAATCATCGCTGCCCGCCTTGCCGACAGCGCACGGAAGATTATATCTGTCACTCTGGCTGAAATAATAATGTAAACGAAGGTGTACAGCACATTTTCCAGAGGAAACAGAAGCAGCGATATGGATAATACTATCAGGTTAAGAAAAATGCTTCCGGCCCCCAGTGATATTCCCAAAAGCCTCTGAAGCATTACACAAATTATTTCAGATCCCCCTGCAGCGCCATAAGATCTCAGCATGATTGCCACACCGGTGCCGGACATTCCACCGGCAAGTATTGCCCCCAGAAGCTTATCGTTTGTGGGCATACCAACCTCTGGAATAAAGAGCATTGCCGAATAAATCACCATTCCCCAGGCAGTATAGGCAATAAATCTGAATCCGATAATCCTAAAACCGGCGATAAACACCGGAACATTGATCAGGAAATAAATCAGCCCTACAGGAAGTATCTGCCACCGGTTGTAGATTATCAGTGATAACCCGGTCACTCCACTTGACAAAAACCCAAACGGAAGCAGTATGGTTTTAACCGCCACTGCACACAGCAGACTTCCTGTTACAAGCAGTAAAGTATTAAAAGCAAAGACTTTTATCTTATTGATCACAGAGAACCCCGGATTACAGTTGCATTCTAAACCTGAGCAGAGTTTCCGGAAAACAGAAATCTATCAGCACTCATTAGGAGACAGCTTTTTTTTCTCTTTTTCTCTTTCTCTTTTTCCCTCCGTCCATGAGAAGAAATGCCATGAAATTTTCCTCAAAAGTACGTATCGGTCCTCTGTCTCTTGAAAATCTCCTCGACATCGCGTGTCTCCGACGATGGTTGTAGAACCGGTACAACTGAAGCGGATCATCATCTTTGCTGCTTAAACAAAGCGTTTCTTTTCCCAGTATCGTTGCAACCTCTTTCTGGCTGGTACATGTCTGTTTTGATCTTGACATGTATTCCTTTACAACACAAAGCTCCTCATAGGTAAGGCCAAAGAGGAATTCCTCAAGCGCCGATGACTCATCGGGAAACTCACTTGCATGGTATATGTACTCCAGACAGACTTTGTCGGCATTTTTACACAGGCTGATATATTCATGAATCCCCGAAAGAGTACCGTAGACCGGGATAGAATTCAGCCTGATCATCCACATGTTTCGAAGCTCAGGGCTGAACGCAATCGACTCGGCAGATATCCGACCCTCCCAGATCTGAGCCAATGCGGCTGCTGCAAAAATTTTTGCACTGCTGCGCAATGGACCACTCAACAGATCAAGTAAAACATCTTCAGTCATTATAGAGAGCATCCGGTTCATGATAAAAGGAAACGGATCCAGCTCAGGATCTTTAATATCGAGCACTCTGGTAATCTCCTTTATCATATAAAGAAGATTGATTTTACCTATCTCATAGCTTCTGGTCAGGATTGCTCTTGTCGGCATCACAAAGATACTCTCATCACAATATCTCTCAGATAAAACGGAAACAAGCGTTTCAAGGTTCCGCTCTGAGCCACCGATACGGTTCGACTCAAGAATGGACGGGTAGAGAGAGAGAGCAATCGCCTGATACTCAAGCGCAGTAAGATTCTTATTCAATTTCTGCTGCAGATCATTCTTACCCGCAATAAACAGACGGTTTGTCATTTCATTCAGGAGAGTTTTTTCCTGAACAGACCAGATTTCCTGCTTTACCATTTTTAACCTCCTCCACTTGCTTCACAGGATACAGTCGTAATTATACCCTCTTTTTATCCGGGGAGTGATATGCGAAATGCGTGCCGGAACATTCAGTCCCTTAAAGCAGCCGCTGTGAAGCAATTTGACATAGAAGAAGGTTAAAAAAGGTTAATTCTGAGTGAACCGGGTAAACAAAAGTTGATATTTCACACATATTCAAAAGGATTTCTTGATTTTAAATAAGGAAACAGACTTTGAGCCTCAACTGTTTGTTTCCGGTTCAGGTTCGATACCGGAATCATTATTTTTTCGCCGCAATACAATGATGTATCAATAACACGAAACTCTATTCTCTATCTAAAATCAAGAAAATCCTTTAATCAGAAAAACAATACCGTTAATCAGTTGTCGAGACTTCCTCCAGCTTCTTCAATGCCTCGGGCCAGATTTTGCTGAATATCCCGACATAATTATCATCCGTATCCACATCCACTTCGAACTTTGTTCCCCCGTTTACCCCTTTAAAGGTATAGTTCTCGTGGGCGGATTCCCATCTTTTAGCCTCATTACTTGTCCTGTCCTCTACTCCCCCTGATATTATACCAAGGTGCTTTATCGAGATGAAATCGTACTTTCTGGCATCCTCTATTTCCGAAAGCATCCCCTCTTTTTCCCCCTTTTCATTGGTTGCCAGAAAGCGGATACGATCTCCCTTTTCCCATCCACCTTCAAAATAGGAGCCCTCATGAAAAGCACTTGTCCACTCCCGGTATTTCCTTTCATCTACAATGGCATCCCAGACCTTCTCAGGCGGCGCCTGTATTATCCGTTCGAAATGCAGTCTCCGCATGCTTACCTCCATGTTTAGATAGACATCTTTTATAACCCTCAAATAGATTACGGATAAAGGATGTCCGGTAATTCATCAACATTTGTTGATATTCCATTTTTTCTACCTTTGTAACAGATTGAATTTATGGCAGTTACGGTTCGGCACGACTTTTGCAATACCTTTGGAAATCATTTTTTTACCAACCTATGGAGGAATATTTACATGAGAAATGAAAGCGTCAAAGAGCTTATCCTGCTGGATTCCGATGCTGCACGGTTGAAGAAGATCTTTTCAAACGACCAATCTGCAGGCAGGCAATACAGTAATGCCCTGGGAGGAGAGATTTCAAAGGCAAAAATTGTCTCCAGGGAGGAATTACCTGATGATGTGATAACCATGCACTCTGTAATTGAGATCCAGGACATGGAGGATGGTGAAAAGATGAGTTACACTCTGGTTTATCCCTGGGAGGCCGATGCTGATACCTGCAAATTATCAATTCTGGCGCCGGTAGGGACCGCTCTTATCGGGTATAGAGAAGGTGATGAGATCGAGTGGAAAGTTCCCGGAGGAGTAAGAAAGTTCAAGGTTATCTCCGTCAAGCAGCCATAACCGACATCAACATATGTTGATGTCGGAAGTTCAATTAATATATCTTAACGGGGTGATAGGAAAGTTGCAATCAACATATATTGATACGGCAATAGCAGGCTCTGAAAAAGCATGATCAGCAGAGATCGGATCAGGGAGATCGGTTCATTTGCGGCTTCTTTTGCACGCATTCTTGAATCTGAGCTGCAGAGTGTCTGCAGCATGAATTTGCATGCTGTTTTCAGGGTCTCCGGTCTTGCCAGCGGTTATGTGAGTGTGGTTTACAAAGCGGGTAAATATCCTGAAAACCCCTCTCAATGCAGATCTGCGTTACTGAGGTGCAGAGAGAAGATTCAGGAAGAATTCCCCGGTTTCAATATCACAGAAGCGGACATCGATAACTGGGATCTATTCGCATACAATCTGCGGAAAAGAGAACCTCAGATGACATTCAATATTCAATTAAAACGCTGCAGTATCGAATTGTATATAACAGAAACGGCACCGAATGAAGAGAGAAAAGATAAAACTGAGCACAAAGCTTTCTGATTTGCCTCCTGAGAAATCCTGGATAGCTGCAGCCGCTATCTCCTCTTCCATCTCACCAATCATGTTTGCGGATCCCCGGAACAGAATCGTTTATGTAAACGATGCTTTTCTGAGTATCTGGGGATATGACAGCAAGGAAGAGGTCATTGGCGAGCAGATAAGCAGATTCTGCGGATTCAAGGACAGGAAAAGAAAAATCCAGAGAAAGCTTCAGGACAAAGGCGGCTGGATAGGAGAGATGGTTGCTTTTCGCAAAGGAGGGGGTGAATTCCCTGTACAGGCATCAGCGACTTTACTGACAGAAGAGAGTGGCGAGACAGTCTGCATGATGATCTCTTTTATAGATATTTCGGATAGAATCGCTGCTCAAAAGGAACAGCATCGTCTGTTATGTGACCTGCAGGAGAGGATAAAGGAGCTAAATTGTCTTTACAATATTCTAAGCATCCGTCACTCATCGGATTCCACTCTTGAGGAGATGCTGCTTTCAGTTGCAAACGCTATCCCGCCCTCACTTCAGAAGCCCGAGGCATGTTATGCCCGAATAGTGTTTGGAAATCTCGATGTCTGTACTTCAAACTTCACCGTTTCATCATGTCTCCTGAAAATTTCTCTTTCTGCAGGTGATGAAGCCGGGTTTCTTGAGGTGGGATATTATCCTGATAAAAAAAGTAAAGAGAAGATGTGTCTGCTGGATGAGGAAAAGGATCTTTTAAAGGCTGCTGCCAGGGAGATAGAGCGTCTGATTAAGCAGAAACGCGCCGAGGATGAATTACGCTCAAGCAGGGAAAAGCTGCTGCATGCAGATAAGCTCTCCTCCATCGGGGTTCTGAGCGCAGGTATCATTCATGAAATTGGAAATCCGAATAATTTTATAGCGATAAATGCCGGAATTCTTTCCAAGGCATGGGACAATGTGCTTCCTGTGCTTGACTCTTACTACCGGGAAAACGGAAACTTTTCCGTTGCAGGGCTTCCCTACACAGAGGCCAGGGTTGAGGTGAAAAAACTTCTGGCAGGTATCTCTGAAGGCAGCGGCAGGATCAAGGAGCTGAGTTCCCGTCTGCAAAGTTTCGCCGACAAAAGCGGTCACAGAAAAGACGAGTTTTTCAGGATAAATGATTCTGTGCTTAAAGCAATTGAGTTTTCCAGAAACAGCATCGACTCGGTGACAGACTGTTTTGAAATCAGCCTGGATCCGGAAAACCCGCTGCTGAGAGGCGATAGCAGCCAGATTCAGCAGATTATCATCAATTTCCTGATGAATTCATGTCAGGCTTTGTCATCACGTAAAGATAAGATCACTGTCCTTACATCAGCACTGCCTCAGGAAGGTCTGGTTAAGGCGGTTGTGGTCGATGAGGGAAAGGGAATCGATCCCAGAGATCTTCCCTTTGTTATGGATCCGTTTTTTTCCACAAAAAGAAGAAATGGAAACACAGGTCTTGGCTTGTCGGTTTCCAATGATATCGCTTCGCGCCATGGGGGAAAGATTCTTCTGCAGTCAAAGCCCGGATTCGGGACTACTGCAGAGCTGATATTACCTCTGGTGAAGGAAAATTGATTATGGGTAAATTTCCACTAAAGCCGGTTTTTATTATCGATGATGAAGAGCAGTTTCTCTACTCCATCGGCTTGTCTCTGCGGTCAAACGGGATCACAAATGTAGTGACTTGTTTAACCGGTAATAAGGCTAAAGAGTATCTCTCTGCTCTTGAGTTCTCTGCCATTGTACTGGATGTCAATCTTCCGGATATCTCCGGAGTAGAAATTCTTGATATAATATCAGAGCAGTGTCCGGAAACTCCGGTAATTATGATTTCCGCCATAAATCAGGCTGAACTGGCTGTAGAGTGCATTAAAAAAGGCGCGGTAGATTACCTTGTAAAGCCTTTCGATGAAAGCAGGATGCTTACTGTTCTTAAAAACGCCATTGCCCAGAGGGAGCTTCATGGCGAAAACGAGGCCCTCAAGGATTATCTGTTAGGAAGTCAGTTGAAGAGGCCGGAGGCATTTGAGCATATAATAACAAAGAACAACCGGATGCACTCACTTTTCCAGTACGTAGAGGCGATTGCGCGTACTCCCTTCCCGGTATTGATCACAGGAGAGACTGGTGTCGGGAAAGATCTTTTCGCGCAGGTGATCCACAACCTCAGCGAAAGAAAGGGACAATTTGCGACAGTCAATGTGGCGGGTATTGATGAGAATACTTTTTCGGATACCCTTTTCGGGCATGTAAAGGGAGCTTTTACAGGAGCAGACCGGGCGAGGCAGGGGCTTATCGAGCAGGCCAGCGGCGGAACCCTCTTCCTTGATGAAATCGGGGATCTTTGCAAAAACTCACAGGTGAAGCTCCTCCGTGTTATTCAGAACAGGGATTATTTCCCTCTGGGTTCAGATGTAGCCAAGCTGGCAGATGTCAGAATTATAGTCGCTACAAACAAGAGCATCGAGGATCTTAAAAACGAGGGACAGTTCCGCAGTGATCTGTTTCACAGATTAAGAACGCACCACATCGCAATTCCTCCTCTCAGGGATCGCAAAGATGATATTCCAGTACTGTTTGATTACTTTCTTTCCGAGGCCTGTAATATTCTGGGAAAGGAAAAACCGGTTGTGCCCGCTGGATTTACAGAGTTTCTTAAAAGGTATGATTTCCCGGGTAATATCCGTGAGTTGAAATCGATGGTATTCGATGCTGTAAGTGTCCAGACATCCGGAGTTCTTTCATCAGAAGTTTTCCGAAAAAGGATGGACTGCGAGGATGAGGGGTTTCCCGTTGTTTCTCCGGCAGAAAACGCGCCATTACATTTTGAATCTACTCTCCCCACGATTCGTCAGGCCGTACAGGCACTTATTAATGAGGCACTGAGCCGTTCAAACGGCAACCAGAGTGCAGCATCAAAACTGCTTGGAATTTCTCCTCAGGCATTGAGCAGGAGATTGAAGTACAGCCGGAACCTTGATTCGCTTGATTAAAGGATCAGGCGAATCAGGGTCAACTTTTGTTTAATTTACTCCCACAACCTAAACATTCATTTACACTCTCCTTTCCTGAAAATTTGCATCTGATATTAAAATGCCTCATTTATACTACTGGCACGCTATTCGCAGTATGCCGGCAGACGGAACTCATCTTATCAAGCAGGAGAGAAGTTTAATGGAAAAAAGAGTTCAGGTGTTTCAGGTTAAGAAAACCATCTGGATAAAGGAAAACGGAATGAGGCAGCCGTGCAATGTATCAATCAACCGGGCTGATTTAAAGACCATCGATCTTGTCGTTGCCCATGCCGGTCATCCGGAATGCTGTGGCATGCTGAAATCTGTGGATGGGGGCTATAACTATCAGGGGAAAATCGCATCATGTTTTCTTGAATACACTATCGCCCTCAAATGCTTTGTCAATGACAAGGACGTTCTCCTGTTCGGCAACTGGTACCAAAAGGATTTCAGCGGCGAATTGTGCATCCATGCAAGCATTCAGAACCTGATAATCAATCATGACAAGAAAATTCCAGGCGGCCTTACACCTGCTGCTTGAAGATACCTGTTAACCTTAACAGAATTAAGACACGACCATGATACTGCAAACAGATTTAGCCACCAGCGGACGGGTTGAGGTGACAAAATCGTTCTACATGACCTTCAACGGGAAGCGGTGCTATTGCCGTATTCCCAGCCTTTATCTAGGGGCCAGGTCCGGAAAAATCAGTGTAAAATACCAGCAGGGAGACGAGGAGACCTATTTCCTTGTATCAGAAGACGGGCTGTATTTCACCGGTACGGTCTGCACAGAGGATGATAACAGAGTGATTTTCAGGAAATGGGTTAATGGAAAAGATCTTCTCCTTGCCGGAAGCTGGAAGTGCGGCGGACGGGAAGGAGAGTGGTATATTGAGGGGATAATTTCCTGATTTTTCCGTATGATTTCTTCTGGATAGATTCCTGTTTTCCAGGAATGACGTGAAGGCAATGGTGTTGCTTGTAAATAACAATTGTCACCTCTGAGGCGTCATGCCTGTGAAAACAGGCATCCAGACTTCTGTTTTCCTAACTGAACTTTATCCTCCCCTCTTCGGCCTCCACATGCAAATCTCTTCCTCATACTCATCCTCAAATTATCCTTTCAGTGTTGTCAAAATATTCAGTCAAACCTGCGTTTTATCAACACATAACCATCAATAACTTATTGAATATAAACAATATACAAAATTTTAAAGCATTTTCATTGTTGTCATTTTACAACACCATCAATAAATTTTTTCCCTTCTTTCCGGATTTTTTTTCTTATATTACTGTTGTCGGTTTTGTTAAAAGAACAGAGACTCTGGAATTAAAACGTAACGTTTCAGGAAAACCATGATCACAATCTTTGACTATACTGATTTCCGTAAATTTCTATCCGATTATCATGAGGAAATGAAGAAGGAAAACCCCCGTTTCTCTTACAGATTTCTTTGCACACAGGGGGGTATAAATCCCGGAAATTTCACCAGGATACTCAAAGGTGAAAGAAATCTCACTCTCCCATCGGCAATCAGACTCGCCCGTGTACTTAGACTCAACAAGAGAGAACGTGACTATTTCCAGTCGATGGTTCTTTTCTGCCAGGCAAAAAATCATGAGGAAAAGCGGCGCTGTTTTGAGGAACTGATGAGCTATAAGGAATCATCAGTGCGTATTCTCGATGCCGGTCATTATCAGTTCTATGATAAGTGGTATTACACAGCAGTACGGGAAACGCTTGCGTTTTTCCCGTTAACCGATAGTAATTTCGCCGAACTGGGGAGATGTATTACTCCCGCCATTACAGAAAAAGAGGTTTCCCGGGCAATTTCTCTTCTTCTTGAGCTCAAACTTGTGGAAAAAGACAGTCAGGGCCGGTATATACGAACTGATGCTCTTATCTCCACCGGAAACCAGATCCGCTCACTTACTCTCAATAACTTCGTTATAAATACCATGAAACTGGCCGAAGAGGCGATCAACAGCGGAACAGACGAGACAAATCTCTCATCAGTCACTTTCTCCATCAGTACCGATGATTTCGCGGCTGTCCAGGATGAGATCCGGAGGTGCCGTCGCAGAATAATGGAAATCGCAAAGGAAAGTGAACATCCGGACAGGGTATTTCAGCTCAATACCCAGTTGTTTCCATTGACTAAACGATACACAGGGGGGAAAGCATGAAATCTCTCCTGTACTCTGTAATTATTATTTCACTTTTCTCATATTCCTGCGTGCAGCTCTCACCGGTGGTCCAGGGCGGCGGCTCTGAAGTAGAGGTTGTGGGAACCGCATATTTTGAAAACGGAGAAGAAGCCTCATATACCCAGGTCAAGCTGATACCGGTTGACTACGATGCCGCCTCGATGGAAAGTATTCCTGATTCCATGCTTGATACCAGTGATGCGCATGGGAGGTATTCTTTCAGGGGAGTTGAGCCCGGATCTTACAATATTCAGGCTGTACATTTGAGTAAAAGGACAAGATTTCTTCTCACAGGTATAACCGTTTCGGACGACACAGTTTTTGCCCCGTCAGGAATCCTTCATAAACCCGGCTCAATTCGTCTTCTGCTTCCGGAAACAAAGATCTCATCAGATGATTATGTCAATATCCCGGGAACCGATATCGCAGCTTTTACAAAAGGTGAAGAAGAAGTGATTCTGGACTCTGTTCCTGCGGGTATTATCCCACAAATCAGATACATAAATGACGGAAGTGTGGTTTTTACGAAATTCAATGTGACTGTCTTATCAGATGACACAATCACAATTGCAAATCCCTTATGGAAATACTCTCATCCCGTCTTTCTCAACACTTCCAGGTCAGGTGCGGACATAAAAGGAGATGTATATAATTTCCCGGTTCTTGTCAGACTTGACAAAGCAAATTTCGATTTCAGTCAGGCTAAACCGGACGGTTCCGACATCCGCTTTACAAAATCTGACTATTCTACGCTTGAACACGAGATCGAGCACTGGGATCAAAGCAGTTATCAGGCGGAAATCTGGGTAAGAGTCGATACACTTTTCGGCAACGATTCACTCCAGTGGATAATGATGTACTGGGGAAATGAAGATGCTCAAGACCGTTCAAACGCCGCAGCGGTTTTCGATACTGCATCAGGGTTTCAGGGAGTATGGCACCTTGCGGGAGATCAGAATGAGTACGATGCCACAGCCAACAGTTATGATGGAGTGGCTTACGGGATGGCTGAGGAAGCTGTCGGAGGAATTATCGGTAAAGCAAGGCCGTTTGATGGAACCTCAAGCTATATAAAAATACCCAATACCGCGAACAGTAAGCTTAACTTTCCGGAGAACGGGACTTATTCAGTTTCAGCCTGGGTAAATCTTGATACTCTGGACCTTGCTTACCGTACGATCATCTCTAAAGGATACTACCAGTACTACATGCGTGTCACATGCATGTTGACCGATAAACCTCTGTGGGAATTTGTTGAATTTGACCAGAGTTTAAACTGGAAATCCTCTACAGTTCCCGCAACTGCAAAGCAATGGGTATATCTGACCGGTGTGAAAAAGGGAAGTTCCCAGTATCTCTTCTGTAATGGCGAGCTTGTTGACAGCGTGACAACAGACTATCCCAACATGCTCTCAAGAAATACTTCATCTGATATATCCATAGGCGGGTTTCTTGATGAGGTTACTTTCCCTACAGCAGAAGGATACTGCTTTTTCAAGGGAAAAATCGATGAAGTCAGGATTCAAAACACAGCCTGCAGTGAGGATTGGGTTAGGCTCTGTTATGTGAATCAGCGCTCCGACAACAAACTCGTGGTTTTCAATGCTATTGACAAGTAAAACCTGGCTGCAATAGCTATCAGAAATGTATCGGTTCAGAAAAAGGACACTCTTCAGACAGGAGCAAAAAAGGTTTTGAGGAGGTTATATGAATAGAGCCATCGTACTCACAGCATCGATTCTGTTTCTGGCGGCCAATCTCTTCGGGCAAACCGGAAGTTTTGTGTCAGGGGGTCAGACCCGTACCTTTTATGCTCATGTTCCCTCCGGCCTGCAGAATCCGCCACTGGTAATAAGCATGCACGGGATGGGCGGCAACGGTTCACAGCAGCGCCAGATGTCAAGATTCGACCAGTTGGCGAACAAGGAAAATTTCGTTGTGGTTTACCCTGACGGGCTTAACAGCCAGTGGGATATAATGGGATCAACCGATGTCAATTTTCTCCTAGCTCTCATTGACACCATGCATGCCCGGTATGGCATCGACCTTAACCGGGTATACGCTACCGGTTTTTCCATGGGTGGCATGATGAGTTACAAGCTGGCTTGCTCCGCGGCCGATAAAATCGCGGCAATCGGGCCGGTAGCCGGTTACCCTCTTGGGGGTATGATGGGCAGATCTTGCTCACCTGCGCGTCCTGTTCCAATCATCCACATTCATGGTTCAAAAGACAGTGTAGTCTTCTTTTCAGGACTCGCCTCATACATAAATCAATGGGTGGAAAAAAACGGGTGTCCCGGTACAGCACAGATAACGCAGCCATACCCTGAATCCAAACCTTCTTCAAAGGTAAAGAAAGAGTATTACGGGGTCTGCAACCAGGGAAGCGAGATTATTGTACTTACAGTCGAGGGGATGGAACATGCTTACCCGGGCAGCTTCGGATCATCGGATATCAATGCAAGTGAAGAAGTCTGGGCATTTTTCAAGGCTCACTCCCATGGTTCAATCGATGTCGGCTATTTCTCTACTGGTAAAAGGCATTCCCGCTGCGTCTCCGCATTCTACAAAGCAGGGAAAATTCATCTGCAAAGCACACAGGAGATTCGCAGTATCCGTGTCATGGATCTTGGCGGGAAAATTATCAGTACATTCAAGGCAGGTAAAGAGCCTGTAAGGGCAGTTACATTTCCGTTTAACCGGACCGCCAGAGGAGTTTATCTGATCGATGTCTTTGATATCACTGGTCATTCAGTGCTGAATATTACAGTGCATTAGTTCCGTATATGAAATTACCGGCGATTTCTTTATCCGGATATCTGAATTATCAAAAGAAAACTAAACCAATAAAGGAGGTTTCCTATGCGCCGTTTTTCGTTTTTAACACTTGCCCTGTTGTTGATTTGTAAACTTGCTGTGCAGTCGCAATCAATCAAGGGAAGCGATGTGCTCATTATAGGTGATTCGTTTTTTGCCATGTCCGGTGAGATCAAAAAATTCCTTGATAACCATGCCAAGGCGGATGGTTTGATAGCACAGAACGATGGATTCCGCAGTGGCGCTGTATCTGGCGCCATACTTTCTGAAATATCAGGTCAATACTCAAATGCAAATCCCAAACCGAAATATGTTATCATGGATGCCGGCGGCAATGACTGTCTTCGTGCAAACTGTTCCAACCCTGTTAATATTCAGTGTCAAGGTCTTAAGTCTGCTCTTGACGGTGTGCAGCCGCTGCTGGACAAAATGAAAGCAAACGGAACAAAAAAGGTACTCTGGATGCGCTATCCCGAGCCTCAGGGATTTATGGCGTCGGGGTTGAAGCCAAAGCTGGATGTCCTGATGCCTGAGGTTGAAAAAATCTGCAAGGCGAGCACAGATCCCGAAGTCTTGTGGGTTGATCTGCGGCCGGTATGGGGAAATAACAGCAGTTATACCGGTGACGG